>DAOOIT010000078.1 GCA_035384565.1 Planctomycetota bacterium
CGATGCTCTCCGTTGCATCGCCTCCTCCGTGCTCCTAGCCTGCGGCAAGAATCGCGGGCGTCGCAGTCCCACGCGGATTCTTGGACAGGCTCCTAGTGGATGAAGCCGGCTGAGCGAATCTCGGCAGCGCGGGGCTTTCGGAGCCGAAAAAGGGCTTGACAGCGCCGCCTCTCCATGCTAGAAAAGCCCTGGCAACTACTGGTGCAACAGCCACTTGGCATCTATGCGTGGAGGCGCCCAAATGACTTGCCGGACCCCCTTGGCGGCACTGCTCGCCGCGAGTCTCCTGAGCCTGGTTCCCACGGGATGCATCCTTCGGCCGAGGGCGGCTGAGAAGCCCGCCGCCGCGGCTCCTCTCCCCAAGGAGATTCGAAACGCCACGGACGACTCGGTTCTCCTCCTGGTTCCGGGCGGCGAGGGCCTGATGGGGCTGCCCAGCCAGCCGAAGCGCGTGACCCTGAAGCCCTTCTACATGGACCGCACGGAGGTGACGAACGCCCAGTACGCCAGGTTCCTGGCGGCGGTGGCGAAGCAGGGCGACGAGGCCTGGCGCCACCCCGACCAGCCCGCCTCGAAGAAAGCCCACGAGCCCGCCTTCTGGACGCATGAGCAGCTTGGCGCGGGCAAGGCCGACTGCCCCGTGGTCGGGGTCGACTGGTTCGATGCCTACGCCTACGCGAAGTGGGCCGACAAGCGGCTGCCGACCGAGGCCGAGTGGGAGCGCGCCGCCCGCGGCACCGATGGCCGCATCTACCCCTGGGGGCCCGAGCCGCCCGAGAAAGGCTTCACCTTCCGCGCCAACTTCTACGGCACCCACCTGGGCGCCGATGGCTTCCCCTTTACCGCCCCCGTCGGCTCGTTCCCCCTGGGGGCCAGCCCCGTCGGCTGCCTGGACATGGCGGGCAATGTCGCCGAGTGGTGCGCCGACTGGTTTGCGCCGCTGCCGGCCGAAACGCGTCTGGTGAACCCCACCGGCCCCGCTCAGGGCACGGCCCGAGTGACCAAGGGCGGCGGGTGGAATCTGGGGGCGGACAGCCTGCGGAGCTTCAACCGCTGGCCGCTCGAGCCCCTGGGCAGAGCGTCGAACGTCGGCTTCCGCTGTGCGAAGGACATTCCGGTCGAGTCGCCCGCGCTGCCCGCCAAGTGAGGCCCCCGGCCCCCGCCTGCGCACACCTCCCCCCCGCCTACGAGGCCGCCGGCCCCGCCGGCGTGGTTCCATTAGTTATTGGCTGATATGCAGTTGCAGCGGAGGGCGGGCGGCTCTGGCGAGCCCCCTGTTGCACGTGGAACGCTGCCGGGTGTGCGGCGCCGCACACCGGTTAGCGGCCCATTCTGCCGCCCTTGCCCCTGGGCCCGTTTGGGCGGCGCTCGCGGTCCCAGTCCGGCCCATTCTTGACGAAGTTTTGCGCGGCCTCGTGCCAGGCGGCAGGGCCCGCGATCAGAAGCAGGTCATCGGCATGCTCGATGGCGAACGGCAGGCCGCTGGAGGCCGCCCACGGCCCACGCGCCGCATCGCGGCCCGCCTGGGCCAGCATCCGGCGGACCGGGCCGGCACCCTCGATGTTGTAGACCCGCGCCTCGAAGCTCTCGAACAGAGGCCGCCGCTCCGAGCGGACGAACAGCCAAGCCTCGTCGTACCAGCACCGCTCGGCCCTGAGCTGGTCGCCCAACTCGTTCGCCACGTCGGCCAGGGGGCGCTTCTCCGCCTTCAACGTCACCTTGATCTCGTTCAGCGCCTTGTCCCACGGGTCCACGTAGAAGCTCACCTTCGCCGCCGACGTCAGCGCCCACGCCGCCTCGGCGGGCGACACGCCGGAAACGTCCACGGTCACTTCGCCCACCGACTTGGGCGCGGCCCCGAGCGACCGGATGCCGAGGAACCCGACCTCGTAGGGCGCGTAGCTCACGAAGAGGTCCTCCATCGAGCGCTTGGGCTGAACCTTGCCCATCGCCCGCAGAAGGGCCAGCACCTCACGGTGGACGATAGCCGTCGCGGCCACCTTGAGCTTGCCCCTCTCGATCACCGCCTCGAAGGCGGGCAACGTGGCGCCATCTTCGCCCTTGCCGCGGATCGGGTGGATGCCGAACAGCACCTTCTTGATGAAGTTTACCAGGGCGTCGTCCTGCTCCTGGGTGGTCACGAGCTTGGCGACGTTGTACTCTTTCTCGACCACGGGCTCGGCCTCGGGCCTGGCGATCAGGAGCCGATCATCGCGTCCCGCGAACACCACGAGATTGCAGGTGCGGCACAGCCACCGAAGGGCGGCCGAGCCGGGAATCGCCTTGGCCGCGAACGTAATCTTCTGTGTGGCGAGGTCCGGGTGCACGGCAATGGTGGGCGCGCCTTGCGCCGCCAGGAGCTTCATCACGTCGGCCACCGGCGCATCCTTGGCGTCAATCGTCACCCCCTTGCCGTCCGCCGCCAGACCGACCGGCCCCAGCGCCAGCGCGAGAGCGACACCCCAGGCTTTCAGGACGTTCACGAGTGCACCCCTTTGCCGATACGTTAACGATGAGCCGCGGCAGGCGAGACTCCCGAGTGCCTCAGAACAGGGCAAGCCGCCAATCGCGGGCCTCGCCGCGCGCCTGATCTGGCCGCGCAGGCGCTGCAATGCGGGGCGAACCCTGTCGGCTGCACGCGCCGTGCTCGTGGGGACACCACCGCGAGAAGGCAGTAAGCCGCGCCCCGCGGACAGGAGGCCAAGCATTCCCCAACGCTACACGAGCCCGGCGCTTTCCCTACGCATACCTTCAAACATGGGATTCCACGGCCCGCCTGCTTGCTGCCGGGGCGATGAAAGAAGGCTGCCATCAAGCCCCCGAGAACGCACTTGGCCCGCCCTCGGGGGCGAGGGCGGGCCAAGGACGCACGGGAGATACGTCGCACGGGGACACCCCGGGGTCGCCGACGCATCGGCTCAGCGTGTCAGCCCTTCTTCACTTCGATGCGCCGATGCGACCGGAGGGCCTCGGGCGACTTCGGCACGGTGACGGTGAGGACACCGTTCTTGAACAGGGCCTCGGCCTTGTCCTTCTCGACGGGCCCTGGGAGCGTGATGAAGCGCTCGAACGAGCCATAGGACCGCTCGGAGCGATAGAAGCCCCCGCGCTTCTCCTCGTGCTCGGACTTGCGTTCGCCGCGGATGGTGAGCCCGTCGTCGGTGAGGTCCACCTGGATGTCCTTCTCCTCCATCCCAGGCAGATCGGCCATCACCCGGACCTCCTTGTCGGTCTCCGTGACGTCCACCTTCGGCGTGAACGTCTCCGCGAACCCGCCGTCGGAGGGCCACAGCGGCCAGAAGTCCCGGTCACCGAAGAAGTCGCCGAACCAACGATCCACTTCCTCACGAAGGCTCGGGAACCCGAACGACCCCCGAGCCGGCAGCGCCGTCTCGCGCCGCGTCCAGGGAATCAGGTCACGAATCGCCATAGCACACCTCCTTTCCTCTTCGCTCTTGTTTCTGCTCATCCCATTAGCAACAAGTGTGCCAATCGGATATGACACTATATATGGGGCTGCTGCTACGATGGGGCACAATATGGTGGAATCTAGCCCCATTGGGCTGCCCGGCTCTGGCTGCCAATATGGCAGGCGATGCGCGGGGGCTTCCATTTTCCCGGCCCCGCGCTATACTATGGCCGACAGCGAGACAAGTTCCCCGCTATGGCAAGGAGACTCCATGGCGCCTGTGCAAGACGAAGCGGCAAGGGCGGACACGGAGGCGATGATCCAGCAGTTGATGCTGGCGCGCAACGGCGACGCCGTGCGCGAACTCGCGCAGCGTCGCAGGCTCTCGAAGTCTGACGTGGCAGCCCTCGTGCGGCGAATCCTCGAGGAGCAGGAGCGCCTGGGCACCGAAGACCGCCTCGGGCCGCGCTACGACATTCACAGCGGCAAGTACCTGTCGCTCGCCGAATGGGCACAGCAGTTCCTGAGGGGCTGACAGCAGAGCAGGGGAGGGGCGGCGTGGAGCCTAGCCGCGGCGCGACTTGACGGGCCGGCTGCCCTTGTGCGGACAGGGCGACCAGTGGAGCTTCCTGCCGCCCGGGTAGTACGAGGCCAGCGTCACGCGGCCGCACTCGGGGCATTGGATGTTGAGGGTGCGGTGGGCCAGCAGGCCGGCGGCCAGGCCCACCATCAGTACCAGCGCGGCGAAAAACACCACCCCGGCGCGCAGCAGAGCGCAGAGCCGCAGATACCCTCGGAATGCCGCCGCCTCGGGGCGCGTGGCCACCGCGAAGGTCCACTCGCGCGCGACCGAGCGGCGCTGGAGGCTCACTGGGCCGTCGGGCTGTGTCCGGGCGGGATACTCCAGGTTGGCGATCACCTTCAGGGTCACCGTCTGGCCCTCGAGCATCTCGTCTTCCGGCAACAGGATGCGGAACTCGGGCACGATGGGGCGGGCCTCCAGCGTGCTGCCGGGCCGGAACACCTCGTGCGTCCAGCCGCGCTGGCGCACCGCCACGTCGCGCGCGTCGAGCTGGCCCATGTCGGTGAGCGTGACCGTGTGCCCCTCGACCGCGAAGAAGCCGCCGACCGACTCCAGGTCGGTCTGCCAGCGGAAGCGGAGCGGCGAGCCCGGCACGGCCAGCACGGGCGCGCCCACCACGTCGGTGTCTCGCAGGAGGGGGAGGTTCTTCGGCGGGCGGGCGGCGGACAGCCACACGAGACACAGCGCGAGGCCGCCGAGAGCCGCCAGCGCAGCTCCGGCGGCGACGAGCCAGTAGCGGGTGGCGTACCACGGCGGCGGGGGTCTGTTCGACGCGTCGGGCAGGGTGACCTGGGTCTTGCACTTGCGGCAACAGACCGTGAGCCCCGCCGCCATTTCGGGGCAGTAATTCGATGCCGCGCAGCTCGGGCAGATGACCAGCATGGCGCCGGCCCCGGGGGCAGGGGATGTGTGATGCCCACGCTTCTATTCTGGCGATTTCGCGGGCCGTGTCAACCCGGGGGCCCCTCGGCCGGCTCAGGTCGCCCGTCGCTCAGCGCCGCACGCGGACGATGCACTTCAACTCCGCCAGGGCGCGCGTGTCGGGAGAGGCCGCAGGGTCAGAGCCTCGCGCGCAAGGCGTCAATCAGGCCATAGGACGGCGCCCAGGGCAGCGGCACGATGGCGTGCTCGAGGGCGCTGTGGTAGAGGCCCAGCACGGTGTTGCTCTCGGCGAGCGAGACCTCGAGGCGGTTGTGATGCGGCCTCTGGCCGTCCTCCAGCCAGGCGAACACCGCGTCGGTCATCGCGGCCTGGCCCAGCACGTCCTCCGCCGCATAGCTCTTCTCGCCGCGCTGGTAGCCGCGCTGGGGCGTGAACACCTCCCAGGAGTTCATGGTCCAGTGGACGAAGCCCTGGGTGCCGTAGACGGCGACGCGCTTGTGCATCCAGGAGACGTTGGGGTCGTGCACCGTGGGCGCGTTGTCGCCGCAGGCGAGGAGGCCGTGGACGCCGTGGTCGAAGACGAGCTCGCCCACGGCGCTGTCGGGGCAGGGGTGGTGGGGGATCCAGAAGCGCTTGCCGCTGGCCTGGCCGAACACGCGCGCGGGGCGGTGGTCGCTGGCGTAGGCGAACATCAGGTTCAGCACGTGGGTGCCCTGTCCGGCCAGCGGCAGGCGGGCCGAGCCGTCAATGAGGCGCACTTCGCCGATCTCGCCGCTGCGGACGATGTCGAGCAGCTCCAGGGTCTTCGGGTGGTAGCGGAGCTGGTGGTTCACGATCACCTTGGTCTTGGCCGTCTGGCCGAAGGCGGCGATGGCATTGAAGTCGGCCGCGTCGAGGCATAGCGGCTTCTCGACCAGCACGGCGGGCACACGGAGGGCCTCGGCGAGCTGGAAAAACTCCAGGCGCTGCTCGGGCTGGGTGACCACGTGGAGGAGGTCGGGCTTCTCCTTTTCGAGCATCTCGCGCACGTCGGCGTAGCGGCGGGGAATCCTGAACTCGTCGGCGAACTTCGCCAGCCGTTCGGCGTTGGCGTCGCACACGGCCTCGAGGCGGGCCTTCCGGACGTGCTGGTAGGCGTCCGCGTGGCCGCGGGCGCGCGGGCCGCAGCCCAGGCAACAGCTCTTGTACACGGCGCGTCCTCCTGAAATCAGAGTCCTCAGCGTTCTCCGAGCTGCATGAGACGTGATGCGTGATGCGTGAGAAGAGCAGGCCCAGAGGGAAGGCCGTCTCCCCGCTTCTCTCTCGCACATCACATATCACGCATCTCGCGGCCCCCTTGTGCCTTCGACTTCTTCGCCAGGCACAGTGCCCGGATGATCTCGAGCATCTCGGCGTTCGACAGCGGCTGCCGGCGGGTGCGCACCATGTCGAGGAAGTGGTGGTTGAGGTTCCAGTAGAAGTAGTCGGCGTCGCCCACCTCGATGTCGCGCCGCCCCTTCTCGCCGTAAAGCGTCACGCGCCAGCCGGGCCGGCCGCTCTCCAGGCCGAGTTGCACGCCGAGCCGCCCATCGCGCCAGCGGTAGCGCACGATGTCCACGTCGCCCAGGCCGATGTTCTGCACGCTCTCGATGCCGGGGCCGAAGACGCTCCAGAGCATGGCCAGGCCGTGGATGCCGTAGAAGATCAGCTCGTTGGGCGAGGCGGCCACGGCGGCGAGCAGGCGGCCCAGCTTGTCGAACTCGGGCCTCGCCTCCTCGACCTCGCGGGCGTACTGGAGGCCCGAGGCCGAGAAGAGCGGCACGCCATGCTGCTCGGCCTTGGCCACGACGGCCTCGGCCTCCTCCGTCGTGCCTGCAAGCGGCTTGTCAATGAACATGGGCAGGCCCGTGGCCCACAGCGGCTCGGCGAAGCGGTAGTGGCGCATCGAGCAGTCGTCGGGGAAGAGGATGCCGTCCACCCCCTCCCCGCACTCGCGCGGGTCGGCGCACACGGTGGGGATGCGGCACATGGCGGCCAGGGCGCGGGCGTCGTCGGGCCTCTCGTCCCACACCTTCACGATGCGGGCGTCGTCGAAGCGGCGGCCGGCGTTCGGGTCGCCGCCGAGGCCGTGTTGGGCCCAGAGCTCAGGGTCGCAGCCGTTGTACATGCGGGCGAAGTACTTGCCGTGGTAGATCATCGTGCCGCCGACCATGCTGAGGCGGAGCATCGCGTTTCCTCCAGCGGGGCAGGGCGGAGTGCGGGACGTGAGGTGAATTGTAACGAATTTGCGTCGCCTGTCCAGCAGAACGCCGTCACTCGCGTTCGATCACGATGTAATTGATCTCGATGCTCTGGGGGTCGGAGGCGGGTTCGAGGCGCAGGTTGAGCTGGCCGTCGGCGATGGAGACCCGCCAGGGCGCGAGCACGAGCGGGCAGGGGCCGGCAGCCAGGTCCACCAACGCCACCTCCTTGCCCTCGGCGAGGATGCGGCGGCGGCCGCTGGGCTGGGCCGGGTCGCCGATGGCCAGGGTGATGCGATAGGTGCCGTTGGGCAGGTCGCAGAGCCATTCGGCGGCGGCGGGGATGGCGAGGCCGGTGCTGGCCTCGAGCGGCAGGCCGGCGGGCTGGCGGCGCACGAACCCGGCCGCGCCGGGGGCCTCCGCGGGCCGGAGCCAGCCATAGCCGCGGAGCCTCGAGTAGGGCAACCCCTCGTCGGCGGCGAAGCCGTCGGGCGTCCTGGGCGCGCGGCGCGGCTGGAAGTTCACGCGCAGGGCGCTGCCCACCACCACTCGCGTGGCCGCCGTGGCCGACTGCGCGCCGTCCGAGACGGTGAGCGTGACCTCGTGCTGGCCGGGCTGGTCGTAGCGCACGGCCCCCGTGGGGCCTTTCACGCCGTGGCTCCACTCGTAGGCCAGTTCGTCGAAATCGGGGTCGCTGGAGTCGCGGGCATCGAAGAGCACGGCCGAGCCGGCAAGGGCGTAGCGCAGCGGCGGCCCGGCGTCGGCCACGGGCGGGTGGTTGACGCCCGAGTGCACGACGCTGGAGAGAGGCGCGGCGTTCCCCGCCTCGTCGAGCGCCCGGAGGGCGATGTAGACCCTGCGGTCGGCGGGCAGGGGGCCGATGAGGAGCTTCTCGAGCTGGCCCGGCGCCTTCGGCCGGGGCGGCGCGGGGAGCCGTTCGGCCTCGGCCCACTGCACCGCCGCAGGCGGGTCGCCGGCCTCGGCGTAGCCGCCCCAGGAGAGCGCGCGGAGTGGCTGCGTGGAGAAGCGCACGTCGTAGCCCGCGGCCTGGCCCTGCCGGCCGTCGTCGCCGGGAGCGGTCCAGCTCAGCAGCACCCGCCCGCCCTCGGCCGGCGCGAGCAGCAGGTCCGTGACGGCGGCAGGCGGCGTCGCGTCCGCGGCAGCGGCGAAGGCCTCGGGCGGGCGCCGCCAGATGCGCAGGTCGCGCACCAGGCACTCGCAGGTCGGGTCCTTGGGGTCGCACGGCAGGTGGAGGCGAGGCGTGAGCGCGAGGCGCCCGGTGCTGCTGCGGCCCACCTCCCGGCCGTCGAGGAGGAGCCGGGGGCCTGTCTCCCGGCTCCAGTGCAGCGCTACGTGATGCCAGCCGCCGGGCGCGAGTTGGACGCCTGGCGTCTCCAGCAGCGTGGTGGCGCCGTTGGGGTGGCGGCCGACGAGCTTGAACCCCGCCCGGCTGAGCGACAGGCTGAAACCATTGACCAGCGAGTCGCCGCTGCGAAGCAGCACGTGGCCTTGCCTGCACGGGCCCTTGCGGCACAGGAGGCGGAACTCGATGGCCCCCTGCGTCTCGGCCGCGTTCGGGCTGTCCAGAAACGGAAACCACACGCCGGCGTCGGGGCGCTCGGGCCCGCCGGGGCTCTGCGCCAGGCAGGCGCGCGTGCCGTCGGGCAGCGCGACGAAGGGGCGATAGAGCGCGGCGCCGCCCACGCCCGCGTCGGGCAGGGCCACGTCGGCCGCGCTCTCCAGTCGGCACTGGAGGCCCACGGCCGGGTCGCCCGACACGGGGTGCGCCTGGGCGTAACGTTCCCAGGCGGCGGCGAAGCGGCCTGCGTCGCCGTGCCGGAGAGCGAAGTCCAGGGGCGTCTCGCACGGGGCCAGGCTGGCCACGCGTTCGAGGCGGCGGGCCTTGGCCAGGAAGCGGAAGTCGCCCGTCGCCTCTGCTGCCTGTGCCAGCCAGGGCAGGAGCGGGGCGCAGGGGAGGCCGGCGACCGCCGCCTCGGGGTGGCGCGCCCAGTCGGCCACCAGGCCGTCGGCCGTGGCATAGGGCTTGGCGGCTGCTCCGTCGGCGGCGCGGCGGCCGCCGGCCTTCTCGTGGCCCGACCAGAAGGCATCGGGGCGGGTGAGGGCCTCGGCGGCCCGGAGGTTCGAGGAGGGGAGACGCGGGTCGGGCTTGCGCTGCTGGCAGGCATCGAGGGCTTCCAGGGCGATGGCTGCCTCGGCGATGCGGTCGGCGTGCAGGCCGTGGCCGTTGCGGCGCTGGGCCTCGAGCAGCTTGCCCATGTAGAGGTCGCGCGCCACCCCGAAGGCGGTGCGGTGCTGGGGCGCGAACGCCGGCGCGACTGCCTCAGCGTGCGCCAGATTCAGTGCCGCGAGGGCGGCGCCCAGCGGCGGGGTGTCGGGGTCATCGGCGCGTCGGGCCGCGAAGGCCGCATTCTCCAGCGCCGCATCGAGGACCACGCGGTCGCCCGTGAGCAGGAAGACGAGCCAGGCGCCGGCGTACCAGCTCTCGTCCTGGCTCGGGCCGGCCGAGCCGGGGGCCAGGCAGGCGCCGGTCAGGCGCTCGTCGCCCCCGGCCACGTTGTGGAACGTAGCCACGTCGGCCAGGTGCCGCGCCGCGGTGTGAGCGGCGTCGAGCAGCTCCGGCTCACCGCGACGCAGAAACGCGCTGGCCAGGGCCAGCGTGGGGTCGAACGGCTGGCGCCAGAGGCTGCCATACCGCCACACCCCCCACGCGCCGGGCCCTTCCAGGCCGGGGCGCAGCCGGTCGAGGTCGGCGAGGAACAGGCGTTCCTGCTGCCATGCGCCCAGCGGCGCGAGAGACGCCACGTGGGCCGCTGCGTACCATCGGCCCGCATACGCCGCCTCGTCGGGCAACGCGGCGGTGGCGGTCAGAGGCCCGTCGAAGGCTGCGCTCAGGGCCTCGGGGGCCGGGGGCTCGCCCGCCGAGAACCAGAGGAGCAGGTCGTGCGTCTTCGCGCGGCCCGCCACGAAGTCCCGGCACGGCCCGCCCTCCCGGGGGAACAGGCCGACCTCGATCCGCGGCCTGCCGAGGACGCGCAGCGCCTTGGGGCCGTTGGCCGCGAAGCGCCGCACGGCGATGGCGGCTCCGCCGGCAGTGCCCCAGAGGCTCACGCCGCCACGCGCGGCATCGCCGGCGCCCATCGCGTCGCCGCGTTGAACCACCTTGTAGCGGCACGTCTCGCGGCTGCCGCCGCACTCCTGCACCAGCACGGCGTGGTCGGCGGGCGCGCTCAGGCTGCCCGGGTGGGGGCCGCGCTCGCCGGCGAACTGCCACTTCAGCAGGCCGTCGAGACGGAGCGGCAGGCGCAGCGTCAGGTCGTTGAGGGGCAGCGGCTGGGCGTCCAGCCCCTCGGGCAGAAGCGCCCGCTCGCGGTTGAGCACCGTGAGCTCCAGCCGCGCGGCGGGCCGGCCCGCGGCGAAGTGCAGACGGGCCACGCAGTCGCCCAACGTCGCGCCGTCGGCCGCGTGGAACTTGCCCTCGAGGCGCACGGCCACGCGCACCGGCCCGCGCGTCTCGACTTCGGCCCTGGCGGGGCCGCGGCTCGACAGCAGCGCGCGCCCGCCCACGGGCTCCAGGCTCAGGCCGTCCTCCTCGCCATGCGGGGCCACGAGCGGCCGCTCCTGGCCCTCGAGCATCACCTCGTCGAAGAGCGTGAAACGTTCTTTCGAGAGTCGGAACGTGGCCCCGCCCGTGGAGACCGTGATCTGCGTGGCATCCTCCCGCACCGTCAGGGGCGAAGCCAGGGCCTCGGCTCTGGGCGCGACGCCGGTGTCGAGCCGCCAGTTGGCCGTGCCTTTGCGGGGCACGGTCGCCTGGAAGTCCAGCAGCAGCCACTGCACCGAGCCGTCGGGCCAGCGGCTCAGCACCTGGGTCTGGAGCGGCCGCTCGGCTCCCGCCGGGTCGTAGAGGCGGAGCGTGTCGGGCGCGGGCAGAGCGCCGGCGGGCCAGGGCACGCCGAGGGTTACCGGCGCATCCGTCTGGTCGGCCTCTGCGCCGTTCCTCACAACCAGGCGGACGGAGGCCCCCGGACACACCGCCGCCGACATCAGCAGGAGAAGGAGAGCGCCCCTGTTCATCGCCCCCATCATAGCGCTGGCCGGCCCCGCCGCGCAACTGCGCCAGGCGCTCCGCGCCGCCCACGGCCCCTCGTCTCGCGCTTCGGGCGCGGCCCTGCCGACGCTTGCGCCCTCGCCCTGCGCTCGATAGGATGGGGGCGGGAGGCAGAAGGGGCGGCGAGGCGGGCCGACGAATTGGCCCCCTTATCCGCCCGGCTCGATTCGAAGGAGTCCAGCATGCAGCGACGGGCGCTGGCGGCCATCTGCCTGCTGGCGGCCGCCTGGGCGCACGCGGCCGCCCCGGCCCAGAAGCTCCTCGAAGCCGCGGGGGTCCAGGGCGGCCTGATCGCGCACCTGGGCTGCGGCGACGGCACGCTCACCGCCGCACTCCGGGCCAACGAGCGCTATCTCGTCCATGGCCTCGATGCCGACCCGGCCAACGTCGCCAAGGCCCGCGCTCACATTCAGTCGCTCGGCCTCTACGGCGCGGTGTCCGTGGACCTGTTGGAGCCGAAGCGCCTGCCGTACGTGGACAACCTGGTGAACCTGGCCATCGTCGAGCCGTCGGCTGGCGTGGCGACCGATGAGGTGATGCGGGTGCTCGTGCCGGGCGGCGTGGCGCTCGTGGGCGGCCAGAGGCACGTGAAGCCCAGGCCGGAGGCGCTGGACGATTGGACGCACTTCCTCCACGGCCCCGACAACAACGCCGTCTCGCGCGACCGCCTGGTGGGCATCCCGCGCTCGATCCAGTGGGTGGCCGAGCCGCGCTGGGGCCGCAGCCACGAGGAATTGGCCAGCCTGAGCGCCGCCGTGGCCGCCAACGGCCGGCTCTTCTACATCGTGGACGAGGCGCCGCTCGCCTCGATTCGCTTTCTGGGCGACTGGAAGCTCGTGGCCCGCGACGCCTTCAACGGCACGCTGCTGTGGAAGCGGCCCATCCCGCGCTGGACCGACCACCTGCGGCACTTCCGCGCCGGCCCCGCGCACCTCGCCCGCAGGCTCGTGGCCGTGGGCGACACAGTGTATGTGACCGCCGACCTCGCCGGCCCCGTGCTGGCGCTCGAGGCCGCCACCGGCGAGGTGCGGCGTGAGTTTCAGGGCACCGAGGCGACCGAGGAGATCCTCGTCAGCGACGGCACGCTCTACCTGGTCGCCGGCACGTCCGAGCTGTATCGGCGCGGCGGCGGGCTCTCGCAGCGCTTCGAGCCAGAGCCCAGCGCCTTCCGGTACGTGGCCGCACGGGCCGCCGACTCGGGCCAGCCGCTCTGGAAGCGCGACCTCACCAAAGAGAACATCCTGCCGCTGAGCCTGGCCGTGCGGGGTCAGCGGGCCTACTTCCAGAGCACGTCACACGTCGTGTGTCTCGATGCGCGGTCGGGCGACGAGGTGTGGCGCACGCCGCGCCCCACGCCGGCCCGCCGCATGAGCTTCTCGGCCCCCACGGTCGTGGCCACCGACGAGGTGCTCCTGGTGGCCGACCGCGACACGGGGGCCGCCGAGGAGAACCGGCCCTCGAGCGGCAGCGTGGAATGGGCCGTGCACGGCTGGAGCGAGAAGGGCTTCGCCCGCACGCCCACGTGCACCCTCAAGGCCTACGCCGCGGCCGACGGCAAGGAACTGTGGGCGACGAAGTGCAGGGAAGGCTACAACTCGCCCGTGGACGTCTTCGTCATCGGCGGAGTGGCCTACATCGGCCCTGACTTCCGCGGTCTGGACCTCAAGACAGGCGAAGTCGTCCGCCAGATCAACACCAAAGCGCCGCCCGTGGGCATGGCGCACCATCGCTGCTACCGCGACAAGGCGACCGAGAGGTTCATCCTCACCGGCAAGTCGGGCATCGAAGTGCTCGGCGTCGAGGAAGGGCGCTGGCTCGCCAACAACAGTTGGGTGCGCGGCACGTGCCAGTACGGGATCATCCCGGCCAACGGCCTGCTCTACGCGCCGCCGAACGCCTGCGCCTGCTTCCTCACGGTGAAGGCGCCCGGCTTCTTCGCCGCGGCGCCGCCGCGCGACAAGACAGGGCACATGCCCTTCCCCGCGCGACCCGTGCTCGAGAAAGGGCCGCGCTACGCCGCGCCGCGGCTCACGACGGCCGTCAGGGCCAGCGACTGGCCGACGTACCGCCACGACCCGCTGCGCAGCGGCGCCGCCTCGTGCGCCATCCCCGCCGCCGTGGCCGAGCGGTGGTCGGCGCCGATCGGCGGGCGCCTCACGCAGCCGGCCGTGGCCGATGGCAGGGTGCTCGTGGCCTCGATTGACGCCCACACCGTGCATGCCCTCGACGCCGACAGCGGCCAGGAGGCCTGGCGCTTCACCGCCGGCGGCAGAATTGACAGCACGCCGACTGTCTACATGAAGCGGGTGATCTTCGGCTCGGCCGACGGCTGGGTCTACAGCCTGGACGTGGCTGACGGCGCCCTCGCGTGGCGTTTCCGCGCCGCGCCCCAGGACCGCCGCGTGAGCGCTTACGGCCAGCTCGAGTCGATCTGGCCCGTCCCCGGCGCCGTGCTGGTGCAGAACAACACCCTGTACGTCGCGGCGGGCCGCTCGTCCTACACCGACGGCGGGATCGTGCTCTACCGCCTCCAGCCCGAGACGGGCGAGGAGCTGTCGCGGACCGTGCTTTGCCACCTCGACCCCGCGACGGGCGCGCAGCTCGTGCCCGAGGCCAGATTCAATATGGAAGGCACGACGAACGACGTGCTGACCAGCGACGGGGAGACGGTGTACCTGAAGTACTTCGGCTTCGACCGCGAGGGCAAGAGGACCGAGGCGAGCAAGCCGCACCTTTTCTCGATCACGAGCCTGCTGGGCGAGGAGTGGTTCGTGCGCACCTACTGGGTGCTGGGCGAGGGCCAGCCGGGCGCCGGCTGGGCCGGCTGGGCTGATGCGGCGAACACGTTCCCCTTCGGCCGCATCCTGTGCTTCACCGACAAGACGGTGTACGGCTACGGCCGCGAGAGGGTCGCGGGCGGCCCGGTCGGCCACAAGGCCGATGCCTATCGTCTCTTCGCCATGGACCGCCGCGCGCCGGCACCCAGGCCCAAGGCGAAGGCCAAGGGCCAGCAGGCCGCGCCGCCGCGCGAGACGCTGTGGGCCGACCCCGTGTCGCTCACCGTGCGGGCCATGGTGTTGGCCGGCGACCGCCTGGCAGTGGCCGGGCCTGTGGACCTCGGGCGGCGCGACCCCGATATCCTGGCGTTCACCAACCCCGAGGAGGCGCTGGCCGCCTTCCAGGGCGGCAAGGGCATCGCCCTGCGCATCGTGTCCGCCCGCGACGGCAAGACGCTTTCCGAATGCGCCCTGGACGCGATGCCGGCCTTCGACGGCCTGGCCGCGGCCGGCGGCCGACTGTACCTGGCGACGCTCGGGGGGAGGGTCATCTGCTTCAGCGCGCCGGAGTAGTCTCTGGTTGCCGCCATGCCCGGGCGAGACGGCGGGCAGAGGTGGGCGGGAGGTCCATGGCCCTCCCGAAGGCGGGGGCGCCTCCGGGAGGGCGGGACGCAGGGCTCAGCCGAGGATGGCCTTGAGGTCCTCGGCGGGGGTGGAGATGGGGGCGATGCCGAACTTCTCGACGAGCACGTTGAGCACGGGCGGCGTCACGAAGGCCGGCAGGCTGGGGCCCAGGCGCATGTTCTTGATGCCCAGGTGCAGCAGCGTGAGGAGGATGGCCACGGCCTTCTGCTCGTACCACGAGAGGATGAGGGTGAGGGGCAGGCTGTTGACGTCGGTGTTGAAGGCCTTGGCGAGCGCCACGGCGATCTGGATGGCCGAGTAGGCGTCGTTGCATTGGCCGATGTCGAGCAACCGCGGAATCCCGCCGATATCGCCGAAGTCCAGCTTGTTGAAGCGGTACTTGCCGCAGGCCAGCGTGAGGATCACGCAGTCCTTGGGCACGGCCTGGGCGAATTCGGTGTAGTAGTTGCGGCCGGGCTTGGCCCCGTCGCAGCCGCCGACGAGGAAGAAGTGCTTGATGGCGCCGGACTTGACGGCGTCAATGACGGCGCCGGCCACGCTCATCACGGTGTTGCGGCCGAAGCCGATGGTGATCTTCTTCTCGGGCTCGTCGGCCGCGAAGCCGGGGGCGGCCAGCGCGGCGGCGATGGCGGGCGCGAAGTCGTGCCCCTTGATGCGGGGGACGCCGCTGAAGCCGACCGGCCCGCAGGTGAAGACGCGGGCCTTGTAGCTCTCCTTGGGCTTCATCAGGCAGTTGGTGGTCATCACGATGGCGCCGGGGAACTCGTCGAACTCGCGCTGCTGGTTCTGCCAGGCGGAGCCGTAGTTGCCGACGAGGTGCCTGAACTTCTTGAGCGCGGGGTAGGCGTGGCAGGGGAGCATCTCGCCATGGGTGTAGACGTTGATCCCCTTGCCGGCGGTCTGCTTGAGGAGTTCCTCGAGGTCCTTGAGGTCGTGGCCGGACACGAGGATGGCCTTGCCCTTGACGGGGGTGACGCGCACCTGGGTGGGCTCGGGGTGGCCGTAGGTGGTGGTATTGGCCGCGTCGAGGAGTTCCATGGCCTTGAGGTTCAGTTCGCCCGTCTTCAGGGCGTTGCCCACGAGGGCGTTGACGTCGGTGGGGTTCTGCGCGACGAAGTCCAGGATTTCGTAGAGGAGGGCGTAGAAGCCCTCGTCTTCCTTGCCGAGCACGCGGGCATGGTAGGCGTAGGCGGCGGCGCCCTTGACGCCGTAGACGATGAGTTCCTGGAGGCCGGTCACGGTGTCGCCGTTGGCCTCGAGGCGCTTCTGAATGGTCACGTCCTCGCCCTTGCGCACCAGGGCGTTGAGGTCGGTGGCCGGCAGGCAGGCGGCGATGCAGGGGGGCTGCGGGCAGGTGGAGCCGGCCTTGCGGCAAGCGTCGGCGCACAGGGCCTTGACCTTGTGGCAGATTTCGACGGCCTGGGCCGCATAGGCCTGGAAGCGGGCCGCATCGAAGTTCACGTTGGTGAGCGTAGCGAAGAGGGCTTCGAGCACGAAGCCGTCCACGGCGGGGTCCTTCGCGCCCTGCCGGCGGGCGCGGTGGGCGTAGCGCGAGATGTCCTTCACGGCCTCGACGAGCAGGTCTTGGAGCGCGGCCACCTCGGGGTCCTTGCCGCACACGCCGTGCATCGTGCAGCCGGTGCCCTTGGCCGTTTGCTCGCACTGGTAGCAGAACATTCCCATGGCACGAGTCTCCTTTCCTCAGGGGGCGCTGTCCATTCCAATGGACAGGCTGAACAAGGTGGACGGGTCGGACTGGGTCAGGCCTTGGCCCTCAGCATGGTGAGCAGCATCTTGAACCGGGTCACCGCCTTGACGGCGTGCGGCACGTTGGCGGGCATGACGACGAGTTGGCCCGCGCTGGCCTTCACGGCCTTGCCGCCGATGGTCAGTTCCACGGCGCCATCGAGCACCTGCACCACGGCGTCGTAGGGGGCCGAGTGCTCGCTGAGGCCCTGGTCGGCGTCGAAGGCGAAGAGCGTGAGCGTGCCGGCCCTGTTCTCGGCCAGGGTGCGGCTCACGATGGAGCCTTCCGAATAGTCCACGAGGGCCGCCAGGTCGTGGGCCTTGGCCGCGGCGATGCGGCGGCGTTTGGGTGTGGCGGACTTGGCCATTGCGTTCGTACCCTCCTTATTCCAGGGGTTTCTTGGTGGCCTCTCCGACCTCGCGGCCGAAGGCCCGACAGGCCTCGAGGTCGGCCGGCCCCGGCTGCCACTTGGCGCGGATGCCGGGCCGGATCAGGGGGATTTTGCTCTCCTCCAAATGGTGTTCGATGAGCTTCACGCCTTCGCCGCTCCAGCCGTAGGTGCCGAAGGCGGCGCCGATCTTGTTCTTGAACTTCAGGCCCTTGATCTCGCCCAGGAACGGCTCGAGGCTGGGCAGCACGCCGTTGTTCATCGTGGACGAGCCGACGAGCAGCGTGCGGGCCTTGAAGATGTCCACCAGCGCGTCGTTGCGGTTGGTGCCGGCCGCGTAGATGAGCTTGAAGGGCACGCCGGCGTCGGTCAGCCCGTCGCCGATGGCCTCGGCCATGCGCAGCGTGCCGTTCCACATCGTGTCGTAGAGGATCACGGCGCGCGGCTCGGGCTTCTGCGCCGCCCACTCGAGGTACTGGTGCACGATCTGAAGCGGGTCGCTCCGCCACAGCACCCCGTGGCTGGGGCAGATCATGTCCACCGGCAGCTTGAGGGCGAGCACCTCTTCGATCTTCTTGGTCACCAGGTGGCTGAAGGGGGTGAGGATGTTGACGTAGTACTTGAGGGCCTCCTGGTACAGCTCGTCCTGGTCCACCTCGTCGTTGAAGCGCGCGTCGGTGGCGTAGTGCTGGCCGAAGGCGTCGTTGGGCATCAGCACGTTGTGGCCCGTGAGATAGGTGAACATCGAGTCGGGCCAGTGGAGCATGGGGGCCTCGACGAACACGAGGCGGTTCTGGCCGAGGGAGATCGAGTCGCCCGTGCCCACGGCCTGGAAGTTCCAGGGCTGATGGTAGTGGCCTTCGACGCTCTCGCGGCCGCGCTTGGAGACGACGAGGGTGGCGCGGGGCGCCTCGCGCATCACGGCGGGCAAGGCGCCCGAGTGGTCCACCTCGGAGTGGTTGGCGATCACGTAGTCAATTCTCGCGGGGTCCAGCACCTCGCGGATGTTGGCCATCAGCAGGTCCTGGAAGGGCCACCACACGGTGTCCACCAGGGCCACCTTCTCGTCCACGATCAGGTAGGCGTTGTAGGCGGAGCCGCGGTGGGTGGAGAGCTCGACGCCGTGGAAGCGGCGGAGCGCCCAGTCCACCACCCCGACCCAGTAGACGCCCTTCTTGAGTTCGGTCACCATCTTCCGGCCTCCTTTCGAATCTCGGTCACGGCAGGGCGGCGGGCTCGGGTTCCAGGGCCAGCGCCCGGGGGAAGACGATGTTGTTTTCCAGATGGATGTGCTCGTGGAGGTCGGCCTCCAGAGCGGCCAGGCCCTCGTAGAGGGCGCGGAAGGTGGGGCAGGCGTCGGCCGGCGGCGCGTAGCCCCCGGTGAGCGCGCGCATCCGGGCCAGCGCCGCGCCGGCGTTGTCGTGTTCGGCCTGCATCTGCTGGATTGGGCCTTCCACGCTGGCGCAGGGCAGGGCGGGCCGTGGGCCGCGGCCCGCGGCGTGGGCCTCCAGGCGGCGCAGGTACGGGAAGAGGACTTGTTCTTCCTTCATCAGGTGCAGTTCGATCTCGTCGCGGAGCGCGTGGAACACCTCTTGAAGCTCGGCCAGCATGCGGCCGTGGCGCGGGCCGTGGGCCTGGAGCACCTTGGCGAGCAGGGCGCCGAGGCGCGGGAGTTGCTGCTTCATGAAGGCGTGGTGGCGTGTCTCGATGTGGCCCAGCAGCTCGACGAGGGGGGCCGCGGCCCAGTCGCGCGCGGCGGCCGCGTCGGGCGGGGGTTCGGCCAGGGCCTGTCGGAGCTGGCCGAGCAGTTCGCTGGGCGCCAGGCCGGCTTCGGCCGCGGCGGCCCGCAGCGGTTGGGCGCCGCCGCAGCAGTAATCCACGCCGCAGCGCTCCAGCACGCGGCGCGTCTGGGGGTACTGCACGACGATGTCGCGCACCGGGGTGTCCTCAGTGATGGGCGTCATGGGCAACCCTCCTGGTCTCGGTCGGGCCGGTCGGCTGGTCCAGCTTCTTGGCCCGTGGGAAGAGGAAGTCGTTTTCGAGGCGCACGTGTTCGCGCAGGTTGGCGGCCAGGGCGCGCAGGGCGTCGGCGGCCGGCGCGGGCGCCTGGGGGAGCCGCGCCTCGATCTCGGCGAGCATGGCGAGAGCGATGCCGTGCTCGAACTCCAGGTGCTCGATGAGGAGGCTGGCCGCGCCCTGGTCGGCCGGGGGCGCGTCGTGCGGCCCCCGGGCCTCGAGGGCGCGGAGGCGGGGGAAGACTCTCTGCTCCTCGGTGCGCAGGTGCTGCTCGAGCACGCTGCGGAGCGATTCGAGCTTGAGGCGGAGCGGCTCTGCGGCGTCGCTCGTGTCGCCGCCGGGCCCTGGCGGGGCTTCGGCGAGAAGGCGGTCGAGACGCGGCAGCCACTCGCGCAGGAAGCCGTGGTGCTCGCGCTCGATGAGGTCGGCCAGTTCCGTGAGGGTGAGCCTGGCCGGGTCCTGCGCCGAGCCGAGCAATCGTTCGATGGCCAGGGCCTTGCCCGTGGCGGTGCGGAGCGTGTTCTGGATGAACTCCCGCAGGCATTGGGCGTCCATCGTCGCGCAGTGCTCGGGCAGGTTCACCAGCCAGTCGGCGTCCCACACGATGCGGAACTCGGGGGTGTCGAGGTCGCGGCCGCTGTGGTGGCTGCCGACGATGCGGGCGATGTGCTGGATGTCGGCTTCCGCGAAGTCGAGTCCCTCGAGGATGCGGCGGGCGATGGGCGGCCCCTCGAGTTCCTGGAACGGGGGCGCGGCCGAGCCGTGTTTGCGTTCGGCCTCTTGGATGCCGATGTCGTGGAGCAGGGCCGCGGCGACGACGATGCGGGGGTTGGCCGCCTCGTGGCGGAGCAGTTCCTGGGCGTTCTCGAGGACGGCCAGGGCGTGGGTGATGCGCTTCTGGTCGGCGCCGAACTCGGCCTTCACGGCCTCGATGAGCTGGTCGGCGAGCGATTCCTCGGCGTATTCGACCAGCTTGACCTTCTTGGGGTCGAAGCCGAGGCATTTCTCGGCCTGCTCGCACCACTGGGCGCAGCCGAGGCTCAGGCGCGGGTTGGCCACGCGGCGGCCGCACTGGGGGCAGCGGCGGCTGCCGTCATCGCGGAAGAACTCGATGGCGTAGCCGCAGTGGGCGCACTCGACGTCGAAGATGTCCCCCTTATCCCAGAAGCGTGTATCCTGGCCAGGACATACGATCTTGCTCATTGGGCGCCTCCTTTCGGCGCGGCGCCGCGTGTGCGGAGCCAATGCTCGGCGAAGCGCTCGCCCGGGCGCGCCTCGGCGAGGAACCGGTCCAGCGCCTCGGCGATGGCGTGCACGGCCTCGGCGGGGGTGGCGGCGGTGCCGACGGCTTGGGCCAGATGCGGGTGGCGGCCCAGCTTGCCGCCCATCAGGAGGCGGGCGGCGGGCGGCGAGAGCGCGATGGCCTCGGGCGGGCACACGTCCCGGCAGCGGGTGCAGCCCTGGCAGGCGGCGGGGTCGAACCGGGCAAGCTCGTCCACGGTGATGGCGCGGTCGGGGCAGGCGGCCTCGCACGCGCGGCACGCGATGCATTTCTCGGGGTCCACCCGCGGCTCGGCGAAGCCCACGAGGCCGACGTCGGCGATCTGCGGCCGCGAGCAGCCGTTGGGGCAGCCGGCGATGGCGACGCGCAGCTTGTGGTGGAAGAGGATGCGCTCGCCCTCGACGCGCTGGCGGAGCCGCTCGGAGAGGCCCGTGGCGCGGGCCCATTCCTCGATGGCCTGCTTCCACTCCTGCGGCTTGATGAGCACGTTCGGGCAGCCGCTGAGCTCGCAGTGGCAGACCTCGATGGCGAGCATGGGGGCGCCGGGCTGGTTGGGCTGCGGCATCATCCGCTCGAGCTGGGTGTCCGACTTCTCGCCGGCGACGGCCTTGAAGCGCGCCTCGCCCTCGCGCACGTCGGCCAGCGTCACGCGGTCGCCGCCGCGCGCGAGCACGCGCTCTTCGACCTTGCGGCGCGCCAGGGGCCGCACGAAGAACGGCGCCCGCGAGAGGGCTTGCTCGGCGTCGGGTTCCCAGGTCAGCTTCGACACGGTATGTTCCTCTATTCCTGCTTCGGCATGCCCTTGAGGCCCTTGATCTCGAGCCAGCCCTGGGGCAGCGGGGCGCTCTCGACAGGCGTGAGGTTCCTCCCGCCCGCGCCGGGCACGAACACCGGGCTGCCGTGGCCGTCGGCCTTGACCTTCTCGGCGAGGTGGACGAACTTGTTGTAGTGCTTCTTGAGCTCGTAGAAGCCGTGCCACCAGGCGAAGTCCGGCCCCATCATGGCCGCGCCCATGCGGGCGCGACGGCCCTCGTTGTGCCAGAACTCGTAGTAGACGAACTCGATCTCCTCGTCGAAGATGGGCCAGGCGGTGAGGAGCTTCTTCGCGTAGAGGTCGTCCATCAGGGCCTTGGCGGGCTTGAAGTAGTTTTCGCCGTAGTTGTCCATCGCCTTGTCGTAGCGGTCGAGGTAGTTGTTGGCCCAGCGGGGGCTGTGGCACTGGACGCAGACGGTGGCCATCTTCTTGCGGGCGGCGTCGGGTTCGTGGTCCTTGTTCTTCACGAGGCCGGGGAGCTGGGCCTCCCACTTGAGGCGCTCGCCCACGTCGTGGGTGGTGGCCAGCGGCCCCACGCCGCTCATGTGGCATACGGCGCACGTGGGCGCGCGGAAGTCCTTGTGCGGCTCCCAGGCGTCGGGCGCGGCCTTGAAGTTCCACTTGTGCTTTTCGGCGAGGTAGATCTTGCCGTGCTTGGACTCGAAGTAGATTTCGTCCTGCGGGTGGTCGGGGCCCATGTGGCACTGGCCGCAGTTTTCGGGTTTGCGGGCCTCGGCGATGTCGAAGCGGTGGGCCGTGTGGCAGATCACGCACGAGCCCTTCGAGCCGTCGGGGTTGAGGCGCCCGCTGCCGGCGTTGGGCCAGTTCTCGGCCGTGAGCTTGCCG
Source organism: Planctomycetota bacterium (assembly GCA_035384565.1). Lineage (NCBI taxonomy): Bacteria > Pseudomonadati > Planctomycetota > Planctomycetota bacterium. Next base: position 21,738 of record DAOOIT010000078.1, read on the forward strand.
TCCGAGATGTCCGACCCGTGGCACGCGAAGCAGCCGGTGGCGCGCTCGATCTCGTTGTTCATGCCGCGGAGCCAGGGGTCCTTGATCTCCTTGGTCATGATCTCCCAGGTGCGGGCATGCTTCGAGCGGGCGTGCTGCTCGGCTTCGCGCGGGTGGCAGCGGCTGCACTTGGCCGGCGAGACGACGGGCGAGATCTTCACGTCGCGCAGGTTCTGGGTGCCGGGGCAGTCCATCGCATCCTTGTCGGTGAGCTGGGCGCGGTGGCAGTCGAGGCAGGTGACGTTGGCGCGGGCGTGGGGGCTCTGCTCCCAGTCGCGCACCTTGCCCGGCTCGGACTTCGAGTGGCACTCGATGCAGGATTTCTCGAGGTCGGTGAGGCCGCGCTCGATGGTGATGGCTTTGGGCACGTGGGGCAGGGGGCCTTTCTCGGCCTCTGCCGCGCCCGCCCTGCCGGCGGCGACCACCGCCAGGAGACCCATCCACGCCATGCGTCGACTCATCGTTGTGTCCCCTATCAGTCCTGTGAAACGGGTCCGCCCAGGAACTGCTTGAAGCGGCCGTGGAACTCCTCGACGTGGCACTCGAGGCACGACTTCGGGCGCTCGGCCCGCCGGTTCTCGCGGTGGGCGACCAGGGCCTTGATCGAGGCGCCCGCCGGCTCGAGGTTCTGGTGGCACTTCTCGCAGGCGGACTGGTAGATCTTCGCCCGCGCGCTCTTGCCCAGCTCGTCCCAGTCCATCTTCGTCGGGTCGCTCTGGCCGAAGAAGTGCACCCAGGTGTCCTTGAGCCCGTCGCGGGTCTTCACCCACAGCTTCGGGAGGAGCGACGGCGGCACGTGGCAGTCGGAGCATCCGGCCACCACGCCGGCCCGGTTGTGGTAGTGTTTCGAGTGCATCCATCCCTGCTCCGCCACCAGCCGCATCTCGTGGCACGAGATGCAGAAGGCGTTGGACGAGGTGAGCGCCAGACCGATGCCGCCGGCGGCCACCGCCAGGAGCCCCAGGCCGAAGCCCAGGGCGGCCCACCGCAAGGCCTTCGACTTCCAAACCCTCAGGAGCCAGGTCTTCACGCGGCTTCTCCGAGTGCGATCCAGGTCTGGAGGCCCAGCCCCATCGTGGAATGGTCGTACCCACATTCATGCGCAACCGCGGTTCAGAGTCCAGCCTTTCCGAGCACTTCGCCCCGGATGCTGATGGTCGTCTCGGTGACGGGGATCTGCTTGCCCGCGTCGCTGAGGGCCTGGCGCAGGACGTGGACGAGACCGAAGCAGCAGGGCACTTCCATGTGAACGACCGTGATGCTCTTGATGTCGTTCTGGCGGAAGACCTCGGCCAGTTTCTTGCGATAGGCCTGGACATCGTCGAGCTTGGGGCAGCCGACGAGCACGACGCGGCCCTTGATGAAGTCTTCATGCACGTTCGCATAGGCGAAGGGCACGCAGTCGGCGATGAGCGCCACGTCGGCGCCCTTGAGGTACGGCGCCTGCGGCGGCACGAGCGTGATCTGCACGGGCCACTGGCGCAGCCGCGACACGGCGCGGCCGGCCGGCGCCGCGGCCTGGGCGGACGGCTTCTCGTCGAGCTGCACGGCGCGCGCGCCCGGGCACCCGCCGCCGGCGTGCGCGGCGGGCGGTGGCACGCGGATGCCGCGCTCGCGCAGGAAGTCGAGCGCGGTCTTGAGCAACTCGAACTCGCCGTGCTCGCGGAGGTGTTCCAGGTGGGCGTTGATGGTGTTCGGCCCCTGGCGGGCGATGTTCTCCATCACCCGGCGCTCGTCGTACGGCTCGGCCTCGCGCTCCTCGACGGTGATGGCGTCCACGGGGCACGTGCCGATGCAGGCGCCCAGCCCGTCGCAGAACAGATCGCTGATAAGCCGGGCCTTTCCGTCAATCACCTGGAGCGCCCCTTCCGGGCACCCCGGGATGCAGTCGCCGCAGCCCGTGCACTTGGCTTCGTCAATCCGGATGATCTGTCGCACCGGCATTCGCAGTCTCCTTCTCGGTGGCTTCCTCGGCCAGGTTGCCGAGCGTGGCCCCGGCCAGATAGGCCCGAAGGCGCCCGTCGAGCTCCTCGGTCACGCCGCGGAACACGCAGCTCTTGCGGCCGCACACCGGCGCGCCAAACACACAGGTGGCCGGCTCCACGGTGCCCTCGATGGCCTCGTAGACTTCGAGCAGGGTCACCTCGCTTGCGGGTCGGGCCAGGGCGAAACCGCCGTGCGGCCCGCGCGTCGAGGCCACGATGCCCGCTCGCACGAGGCGCTGCATGACTTTGGCCAGATGCGCCTCGGAGGCGTGAAGCCCCTCGGCGAGTTGGCGTGCGGGGACGAGGCCGTTTCGCCTGCCTGCGAGGATCACAGCGGCGTGGATGCCGAGGGAAGCCGCTTCAGGGAATCGGACGAGTTTGGGCATCTGTGGCCTTTCAAGCAATCTGGTATTATAATACCTAAATCGCCGGGCGTTGTCAAGCTTTTTTTTCGGGTTTTCAGGGTTTCGCGATCCTGGCGTGACTGGCCCGGTGCAGGGCGTGGGCA
>DAOOIT010000079.1 GCA_035384565.1 Planctomycetota bacterium
GGCCAGAATCGCGGGCGTCGCAGTCCCACGCGGATTCTTGGACAGGCTCCTAGAGTTTCACCCGCAGCAGAAGGTCCAGCACCTCGTCGAGGCACAGCCTGCTGTCGAAGGCGAGCGCCCAGGCGCCGTCGCCCATCAGCCGCCAGGGCAGAACGCGCGGGTCCAGGACGCCGGGCACGAGCGCGGGCGATTCCGGATACGTCACGATGGCCACTAGCCGGGGCTCCCCGCGAGGCCCGTCGCGCCAGGCGATCTGGGCGATGCGGGCCGCCTTGGCGCCCGCTCCCTGGAACGCCAGGCCGAAGTGCCACGCGCAGAAGTCCTCGGCGCGCTGCGTGCCGACGGGCGCGCCCCCCAGGGTGGCGCGCAGGGCGCCATCCTGGAACGTCAGCGCCGCCAGCAGACCCACGACGTAGTCGGGGTGTTGGGTGCCGTGGCGCTCGACGAACCTCTTGGCCTCCTCCAGGTCGTCCATCGCGCTGGCTCGGAAGATGTTGAGCCCCGGGGCGCCGCGGCCGCGCACGATCTCCTGAAGCGTCTGCTCGATCGCCTGGAATTCCGGTCCGTTGGAGCGGTAGAAGCGACGGACGATCTCGGGGTAGTTTCGCTCGGCCGCCAGCGCCAGCAGCTCGCCGGTGAGGCCGCGCACGACGTGCTCCTCGGGAGGCAACTCGCGGGAGTTCGTGGCCAGCCTCCCGCGTGTGGCCACGACCACGGCGCCGAGAATGCCCACCGCGATGGCCAGGGCCACCAGGCTTCTCGCGCCGAGGAGCGGAGCGCGGCGGACACCTGCCTGGTAGAGGTCGCATCCGCACTCGAGGCAGAACCGGCCCCTGGCGGGCAGTTCGGCGTTGCACTTCGGGCAGGACACAGCGTTCACGGCCGGAGGCTCCCGCTTACGGAGTCGCCGACGATGAGTCGGGTGCGGAACGTTGCAGGACGTCACGGGCGCTCTCAATTCGCTCGGCCAGGTTGAGCTTGATGACCCACCCTACGGGCAGACGGTACCACCGAAGGCCGCTCGGTTCGTCGCGGAGCCAGCGGGCCTCGAGCTCGCCGCGAAGATCGAGCTCGATCTCGTAGAGCCCGGGGTTCTTCTCCAGCACGGGCCTGCCCGTCGCGGCTGCCGGGGCTCGCCCTTCGAACAGACTGGCCAGATGCCACTGCACGATGCTGCGGGCGCGGTCTTCCGCGTTGCCACGTGCGCCCGAGGATTGGGGCTCGCTCGCCAGGTGCGACACGAGGGCGACTGTGAACGCGGGGTGGGGGTCGCCGGCGCCGGCCAGTTCGTCGGCCGTCCGTGCCGGCCCGGTGCGGATCAGGTGGGCGGCCCAGTGGGCGAAGCCTGGGGCCGCCGGCCCCGTCACAATGTCGTCGAGGGCACGCTCGAGGCGGCGGAACTCCTCCTCGTCCGGCTGCACATAGTTGTCAATCACCCGCGCGTAGTCGCGGCGCGCGAGCATTCCGAGCAGTTCGCTCGTCTCGAGGCGCAGCGCGTCGGCAAGCTCGCCCGACACGGGGTCGCCTGCTACGGCGGCCGGCCGTGTGCTTGCTTGGGTCCCGGGCCTCGCAACCGCCGGGCTGGGGCCCACACGAAGCTCTTGGAACGGCGTGCCCTGGGGCTCTTGGCGCCCCCAGGCCAGCAGCCCCCACACGGCACCCAGGACGCAAGCGGTAGCCACGAGCGCCCAGAGCCGAGCGCGGGAGGCCGCCCGCGGAGCCAGAGCCGCGCCGCACTGGCCGCAGGAGGCGAGATCGGCCGCACGGGGAGCGCCACACGCGGGGCAGGTGAGGCAGGAATCCTTGTCGCGTGCCCCGGCCACTGCGGGGAGTGCCTGGCCAAGAACCTCGGCCTCGCGGCAGAGGGAACACCTTCTCTCGAAGCGGTCGCGGCCCGTCAGCGGCCTGCCGCACACGAGACAGCTCGCGTCGTCAGTCGCCACTGCCGTTCTCCTGCGAAGTGGCCGCTTGGATGCTCCGCTGCTCGAAGCCTGTCCCGCGCGGCCACGCCACGCGGCGGTTCGGCTGGATTATAGCCTTCCGCAATTGCTGCTGTCAACCGTCTGAGGAACGTGCCTCCCCCGGAAAAAAATGACTTGACATCCGACGGCAGAAGGAATTGAATAAAGGGAGCTTGCCCGAGTCCTGCCAGTGTTGCTCTAGGGTCGAACTCGGAGCCTGTGGCCGTGCCCGTTGAGGTTGCCCCTCCGCCAGCGGGTCCCTTGCAGGGTCGTTGCACTGGATCCGAGCGACCTGTCGTGTTGGCGCTCCCATCACCATTTCTCCCGGCGATGTCCCTGTGACGTTTGACAGCCCTATGCCCCAGTTGTATCATGAAGTAGAGAGAGTGTGAGTTGACCGGCCAAGCCACCAGGAGAAAAGCCCTCGCAACCGCGCGCGAGGGCGCCCGGCACGCGATCGGGAACTAGAGCGCAGGAGGAGAGAGTCGATGAACAGGCGACGTGGGCGCAGTCAGGGGTTCACCATGGTGGAGCTGCTCGTGGTCATCGCGATCATCGCGCTCCTGGCTGCATTCCTTCTGCCCGTGATCGCTGCCGCCACCGCGAGCGCGCGCAGGGCCAACTGCTCGAACAAGCAGCGCACGATCTTCCAGGGCGTGCGCATGTACCTCAACAACTTCGACGAGTATTTCCCTCTGGGCTGGGTGGTGCACGAGGCCGGCGATGCGGCCACGAAGGACCGCCTGGGTTACATCACCTACTGGCGCTTCCTCGTTCAGGAGTTCTGCGAGTCGGGCTTCTCGCATCTGGTGAACCCCGATAAGGGCGAGACCGTGAAGGACAAGGTGACCCGCAGCAAGATCTTCTGGACGGACCCTGCCAAGGGTTACACGGCCGACTACTTCGGCCCAAGCATTCTGTTTACCGGTTGGCTCAAAGCCGATGGAAGCAAGGAGATGGACACGTCCATCACGAACAAGGAGTTCACCACCCACACCCACTTCAGCCAGGCCACCGCGGACGTCGCGTCCACTCAGCGGCCGATTCTCGCCGAGTCCGACGCGGGCTATCCGGCCGTGGCCCAGCCCAGCGATACGCCCGAGGATTGGAAGGGCAAGCCCGCGGCCACGCAACACAAGACCGACCTCCAGACGGGCTGGACGCTTTCGCCCAACCTGCCGAGCAGTTCGGTGAACACGCTCATCGGCGTCGGCAAGAGCCTGCGAACGAATAACAACTACGCGAAGGAAAGCATCCGGTTCGACTTCCGTCACAACAACTCGGTCAACGTCCTCTTCCTGGACGGGCACGTGGACATGGTGACAGAGTCGAATCAGACACGAGTGCGCACCATCCTCGACAACTGGAACGAGCTCGCGCCCAGCACGAACCCGTAGCCGTCACACTCGGGCGTCTGAAACCTCTAGAAGCGGCTCCGCGGCGTTGGCCCGTGGAGCCGCTTTCTTATCCTCAGTGCATCGAGTTGACGCCACCCACTCAACCCGATACGATGGCGGCACTGGCACAGAGGCATCATCCGCATCCACCGCGAGAGGCTCCAGGGTGGGAAGGCGAGTTCATCTCCGCACGCTCAGGCAGAGGCCCGCCGACCGTGGCCTGACCCTTCTGGAGATGCTCATCGGCATCGCCCTTCTGGCTGTGGTGGTGTGGCTTCTCTTGCCGGGACCGGACCCGGCGCTCTTGCATGGCCGACGCCTCGCCTGCGCGAGCAGGCTCCGCGAGCTTCACAAGGGGGCCATGGCCTACGCCGCCGCGAGCGACGGCCACTTCCCCCTCGCCTGGCACGTGCAGGGGCCCGTGCTCGCCGACGACCTGAGCAACCTGCTCTTCCATCGCTTCGCCATCCACGAGCAGTGCGACCCCACCTTCCGCCACGTCGTCACGACCCAGGACGTGGACCGCAGCGTCGGCCTCCTCCCGGCTCGACAGCAGAAATACCGCCTCACGTCGTTCTTCTGGAAGTGCCCCGCCAGGGGGTGGACCGACGACTACTTCGCCCCCGAGATCGTCTTCCGCAAGACTGCGCAGCCGAGCCGTCAGGCGGACCTCGTTCAGTCGCTCCCCGCCGAGCGGAGGCCGATCCTGGCCGACGTCAATGCGTCCTTGCCCCAGCCGGACAAGCGGCACCTCCAGGACCCGGGCCACGACCACGAGTTGCGCACCGGCTTCGCGGTGATCCCCGAGTCGGGCACGGACGTTTTCCTGGGCGTCGGCGCCAGCCTGCGCGTCGAAGGGCAGGAGCCTTCGGGCCGCTTCGACTTCCGGCACGACAACGCCGTTAACATCATGTACCTAGACGGGCATGCCGGCATCCTGAAGCCCGACGAGCCCGAGCGCCTCCGCGACCTGCACAACGCCTGGAACCACCTGTCGGAGCCCCCCAAAGGACCCAGCCCATGACCCCCTCCGTCGCCACCGTGGTCGAGGCCCTGCACACCATAGCTCCCCCCAGCCTGGCCGAGTCGTGGGACAACGTGGGGCTGATCGCCGGCGACCCCGCGGCGCCCTGTCGGCGCGTCCTGGTGTGTCTCGACGTGGACGCGGCCCTCGTGCGTCGGGCCGCGCGCGCGGGCGCCCAGCTCATCGTCAGCCACCACCCTCCCCTCTTCGCGCCGCTCCACAAGATCACCGCGGACACGCCTTCGGGCAGCTTGCTCCTGGGGGCCGCGCGGGCCGGTGTGGCGCTGGCCGCCGCGCACACCAACTACGACGTTGCGCCCGGCGGGGTCAACGACGTGTTGGCCGACCTGCTAGATCTGCGGGCCGTCGAGCCCCTCACGCGCGCCGAGTCCAGCGCGCAGGCCAAGCTGGTCGTCTTCACGCCGGCGGCCGACCTCGAAGCCGTGATTCGCGCCCTCAGCGCCGCTGGGGCGGGCGTGATCGGCCAGTATCGGGACTGCACGTTTCGGACGCCGGGCACGGGCACCTTTCGCGGCCTGGCCCATTCGTGCCCCACGGTGGGCCAGGCTGGCCGTTTCGAGGAGGTGCCGGAGTTCCGCCTCGAGGCGGTGGTGCCGCTGGCCCTCGCCGAGCGCGCCATCGCGGCGGCCCGCGCTGCGCACTCTTACGAGGAGCCTGCCATAGACCTCTATCCGTTGGCCGGCGGCCGGCTGGACCTGGGCCTGGGGCGCTGCGGCGATCTCGCGCGCGAGTGCCCTGCCAGGCGGCTGGTGCGGCGCATCAGGCAGCGGCTCAGGGTCACGAGCGTGCGCACGGCCGGGGACCTCCGCCGCACGGTGCGGCGGGTGGCGGTGCTCGGCGGTTCGGGGGGCAAGTGTGTGGACGATGCGGTCCGACGCGGGTGCCAACTCTACCTGACCGGCGAGGTCTCGCACCACCAGGCTCTGGCCGCTGAGGCGGCGGGGCTGGTGCTGGTGGACGCCGGGCACGCGGGCACCGAGGCTCCAGCCATTCCGGTGCTGGCCCGCCGCCTGAGCGAGCTGTGCCCCGGTGTGCACTTCACCCCCGTCGGCCTGAAGGCGCAGGGGCCGCTTCAGCCCTGCTAGGGTCTGTGCGGAAATCCACTCGCGACTGCGACACCGGCAACGCAGCCCGCGTAGATTTCCGCACGGACCCTAGTTCTCGCGGAAGGTTCGCCCGTCTATCCCGTGGCGACGCATGAGGCGCTGGAGGGCGCTGCGTGCGATGCCGAGCGACTCAGCCGCCCGTGTCACGTTCCCGCCAGTCACCCGCAGAGCTTGGAGGATCGAGTCGCGCTCGAACGACTCTTGGAGTCGGCGCTTGGCCCTTCCCAGAGGCAGGCCGGCACCGGTCGGCGGCGTCGGGGGGGCCGCGGCGTAGCGCGGCAGGTCGGCCGCGTCAATCAGCGTGCTCGGGCTGAGGGTGACGGTGCGCTCGATGGCGTTCTCCAGTTCCCGCACGTTGCCGGGCCACGTGTGCGCTCTCAGCACGTCGAGCCCCGCCAGGGTGATGGACTTCTTCGGCTGGCGGAAGCGCTGGGCACACTTCTCGAGGAAGTGCTCGACGAGGAGCGGGATGTCGTCCAGGCGCTCCCTCAGGGGCGGCACGTGGATGGTGACGACGTTGAGGCGGTAGTAGAGGTCCTCGCGCAGCACGCCGCGGCGGACGCAGTCCTCGGGGTCCCTGTTGGTCGCGGCGAGGATGCGCACATCTACGGGGATCGGCTGCGTGCTGCCGACGCGCAGGACTTCGCGCTGCTGGATCACGCGGAGCAGGCGCACCTGGGTGCCCAGGCTGAGTTCGGGCAGTTCATCGAGGAAGAGGGTGCCGCGGTCGGCGCTCTCGAAGTAGCCGGGCTGGGTGCGCACGGCGCCGGTGAAGGCGCCGCGCTCGTGGCCGAAGAGTTCGCGCTCGGCGATGCTCTCGGGCAGGGCGCCGCAGTTGACGGCCACGAAGGGCCGCTCGGCCCGCGGCCCGCCGAAGTGGATGGCCCGCGCCACCAGTTCCTTGCCGGTGCCGCTCTCGCCGGTGATGATGACGGTGCAGTCGGAGTGGCGCACCTTCTCGATGAGGTCGTAGACGCGCTGCATGGCCGGCGCGCGGCCCACGAGGTTGTGCAGGCCGTAGCGGCTCTCGAGCTGGCTTTGAAGCTGCTGCACGCGGCCGCGCAACTCGATCTTCTCGGCCACCTCGTGCACGATGCGCAGCAGCTCGTGGCGGTTGAGCGGCTTGGTGATGTAGTTGTACGCCCCGTCCTTGATGGCCGCCACGGCGTTCTGGATGGTGCCGTAGCCGGTGAGGATCACCACCTCGGTGTCCGGGCGCACGGCCTTGACGCCGTGGAGCACCCCGAGGCCGTCGGTGCCGGGCATTCGCAGATCGGTGATGACCAGGTCGAAGGCGCCGTCGCCGAACAGGCGCAGGGCCTCGTCGCCGCTGCCGGCGCTCTCGACGCTGAAGCCATCCTCCTGCAGGGCGCGGGCAAAGCCCTTGCGGATCAGCGGCTCATCGTCCACCACCAGGATGCGAATCGAACCCATGACGGCTAACGTCCTCAACGCGTGCCGACGCCCGGGGCTCCCCGCACGCCCGGCCGGGACGAATGGTGCCTCTCAGCAGGTCAGGTGCAGCGCCGCCGCCACGCGCGCCGTCGCGCCCAGGCGGTTGAACGTCTCGCACGCGGCGCCCGTGCGCTCGGCGACGAGGCGGATGCCCGCCGCGGCCAGCGCGTCGCGCGTCGCCTGCGGAACGTCCATCATCCCGCGCGCTCCCGTGCCGACCACCAGGACCTCCGGCGCCGCCTCGAACACCGCCGCGAGGTCCGAAACCGACAGGCTGTGCCCCTCCTCGCGCCACCAGTGGCTGATGACCCGGTCGGGGAGGACGATCAGATCGGCGGTGTACGTCCGCCCCTCGAGGGTCACGCGGCCGAAGGCGTAGTTCGCGAGGGTCACGGTGGCCCCTCCGCGGCTGAGGGAAACGCGCTCACGGAGTCCTCGCCGCCGGCTCAGGCCTTGCGGGCGGCCTCTGCTGCGGCGTCCTGGCGATCAGGCCTGGGAAGCACGCTTCCAGGATCCGCCGGTTGAGCCACTGTGCTTCGGCGGCGCTCAGGGCCTCCGGCGCCCGCTGGAGCAACGCGCCAGCCTCGGGCGGCAGCGGCAAGTCCTTGAAGCTGGCCTCGCGGTGCAGGCTGCGCGCCTTGAGCACGCCGTTGAGCGCGGCAACGACCTCGGCCTTGCGCTGCTGGCCCAGGGTGTTGCCGCGGGCGGCCCCGTCGAGGATGGCGCGGGTCTCGGCGGGCAGGAGTTCCCACAGCCTCTTCGCCGGGCTTGCCGCCTTCGCGGCCCCGCGCTCGGCCACAGCGGCGCAGAAGGCGGGCCAGTCGGAGATGTCCTCGACCCGCAGGGCAGAGGTCGCCTTGCGCTCCTCGCCCGGCATGGCCCGCTCGATCGTGGCGGCGAGCAGGTACACGTCGCTCCGGTACTCCGGGGTGCTCGCGCAGACGATCTCGGCGCCATCGCCCATGCGGTGGATCAGGCCGGCCGCCAGGCGATTCCCGTTGTCCCAACGAATCTCGGCGGGGCGCCCGACCAGCCGGAGCGAGCCTTCCTCGCGCCGCCATTCGGCGGCATCGGCCAGCGCCACCGTGTGGGCGTCGTCGAGGCGCACGCTGCCCGAGGCTACCACGCGCTCGAGTTCCGCCTTGCCTTTCTCTCCCGGGACTGACTGGACCTTGACCGTCAGGAGGTCGCAAGTCAGCGCCTGCTTCCCCTGGGTGGCGCGGACGTTGTCGCGGAAGACCGCCGTGAGCTCAGAGCGCGAGACGTGGAGCGAGCCGTCGCAAGTGACCACGACGGGCTCGCCCTGGCCGCCCGTTGGGGCCTGGAGCAGGGACGTGTTCGAGTTGGGCACGAGTTCGGCCCGCACCCGGCGTTCGATGATGACCTGGCCCGTGCGTTCCGTGGGCGCGTTCTCGGCGCGCACGGTCGTGAGCCACAGGCGCATGCCCAGCCCCGTCACGGCCAGGTCCACGCGGCGGATCTTGACAGGCCCACGCGTCGAGGCCGTGCCGTGTTGGCTGTCCCAGTCCAGGTCATCGGTCTCCACCTTCGTCGGCTGCTCATCGTTGAGTTCGATCACCACGTCGCCCTCGAGCGTGGCGGCGCGCGTCTCCGTGTTCACGACGCCCTTCTTGCCTGTGGCGGTCTGGGCTATGCCGTTGCGGTAGGCGATGATGCGCACGTCGGTGCCGTGGAGCAGCCGAGGGTTGTTGGGGTCGCCGGTCACCTTGCCGGCGAGCACCTTCCACTGGAGTTCGCCTGTGGCGTCGTTGTAGAACGGGAGTTCGAAGCCGCGGGTCTCGGCCACGGGCACCTTGACCTTGGGCGCGGGCTCCTTCGGCCCCTCGCCGCCCTGGAGAGCGCCCGCGGCGGCCACGGCCAGGAACAGAAGCCCGCAGTGCCTCTTCGCCATTGGGTCGGCCTCCCGCTACGGGGTGTAGCGGCTGACGATGCTGGCCCACTTGCCCTGGGCCGTGAGGATACGCTCGATCACTTCGCGCACGGCCCCGCGGCCGCCCGGCGCCCGGGTGACGAGATGGGCGGCGGCGCGCACCTCGGGACGCGCATCGGCCACGGCCACGGCAACCCCCACGCGCCGCATCACGGGCAGGTCGGGCAGATCGTCGCCCACGTAGCACACCTGAGCGTCTGCGAGGCCCATGGCCGCGCGAATCTCCTCGTAGGGCGGCACCTTGTCGCCCGCGCCCTGGCGGACGTGCTGAACGCCCAGTTCGCGGGCGCGTTTGGCGACCGCGCCCGATTCCCGCCCCGTGAGAAACGCCACCTGATAGCCGCTGCGCACGAAGAGGGCGATGCCCGCGCCGTCCTGCGAGTTGAAGCGCTTGATCTCCGTGCCGTCCTCGGCCAGCAGAATGCTGCCGTCGGTCAGCACCCCGTCCACGTCGCAGATCAATGCTCGAATGCTCTCGAGGCCCAACCCGGCGCTCCCTGTCAGGCAATGCGTCCGGCGCCAGGATACCGCCCGGCGCGAAGCAAGTCAACCGGTCGCCCGCCTCACACGATGTTCGATCGCGCGCCCTCGAGCTTCTCGCCCACGAAGGCGGCCAGCTCGGGAATGGCCACGCGCGGCTGCTCGCGGCTGTCGCGGTAGCGCACCGTCACCGTGTTGTCCTCGAGCGACTGCCCGTCCACCGTCACGCAGTAGGGCGTGCCCGCCTCGTCCTGGCGGCGGTAGCGGCGGCCGATGGCGCCGCTGTCGTCGTAGAAGCAGCGGAAGCGCTTCTTCATCGACTCGAAGACCTGCCGCGCCAGCTCGGGCATCCCCGCCTTGTTCACGAGCGGCAGCACGGCCACCTTGATGGGCGCCAGGCGCGGGTGCAGGCGCAGGAACCGCTCGGTCTCGCCCTTCTCGGTCACCACCTCCTCGAAGGCGTCCACCAGAAACGTCAGCAGCGAGCGGTCCACCCCCGCCGACGGCTCGATCACGTAGGGCACGTAGCGCTCGCGAGTCTGCTGGTCGAAGTACTCCAGCGCCTTGCCCGAGTACTCCGCATGGCGCTTAAGGTCGAAGTCGGTGCGGTTCGCGATCCCCTCCAGCTCGCTCCAGCCGAAGGGGAACTCGTACTCGACGTCCACGCAGGCCTTGGCGTAGTGGGCCAGCTCGTTCTGGGCGTGGGGCCGCAGACGCAGCTTCGCGGCGCGGATGCCCAGGTCGGTGTACCAGCGGAACCGTTCGGCCTTCCAGTGGTCGAACCAGGTCTCGTCGGTGCCGGGCTTGCAGAAGAACTCGATCTCCATCTGCTCGAACTCGCGGGTGCGGAAGATGAAGTTGCCGGGCGTGATCTCGTTGCGGAAGCTCTTGCCGATCTGCGCGATGCCGAACGGCGGCTTCAGGCGGGCCGAGGTCATCACGTTCTCGAAGTTCACGAAGATGCCCTGCGCCGTCTCGGGCCGCAGGAACACCACCGCCGCCGCCTCCTCCACCGGGCCCATGAACGTCTTGAACATCAGGTTGAACTGGCGGGCCTCGGTCAGTTCGCCGCCGCACTCCGGGCAACGCTTGATGTCAGCAATGTGGTCAGCGCGGAACCGCTTCTTGCACCCCTTGCAGTCCACCAGCGGGTCGGTGAAGCCGGCCACGTGCCCCGACGCCTCCCACACGCGCGGGTGCATCAGGATGGAGGCGTCAATCCCCACCACATCCTCACGGTCGCGCACCACAGCGTTCCACCAGGCCTCCTTCACGTTCCGCTTCAGCTCCGAGCCCAGCGGGCCGTAGTCCCAGCAGCTATTCAGTCCCCCATAGATTTCGCTAGACTGGAAGATGAACCCGCGCCGCTTGCACAGCGACACGATCTTCTCCATCACATCCTGCTCGGCCTTTGCGTTCGCCATTCGATACTCCTGGACCGGGGCCTCGTAGCCGCAAGCAAGCGCCTATTTTACCAGGAACCCGCCTTCCGGCCAAACGCGGTGCCGCCATCCAGTACGGCCCCCAGTCTTCCGCCTGCGCCGTGGCCCGAAGCCCACACACCCTGGGACCCTTGTCCCCAGGAAGCCTCTCTCCCCTCCCCCCGTTCCTCCGCTCTGCACCCCGGTTGGCCGCCAATCGCCCGTCCTCGGCCTTCCACCCATACTTGCTCACCGTCCGGACACGGCCTGTATGGCCGGAACCTCTAGAATCGCCCATTCTCCCCGTTCCATCCATACTTGCTCACTTTCTCCCCCACAGGAGTGAGCAAGTATGGACGCGCGCCCTGTGGCCACACCGCTCCCGCGACTCCCCTTCGCCTTACGAACATCCTCACCATTCATAACAAATTGATACTACAAGGCTTACGCCTCCATCATGGGCCATCGTGTGCACCGCGGGCCAGGCACCGCTGGTTTGCCTGCCCTTGCGCCGCGGCTTCCATGCGGCGCGGCCGCCTTCGGATGTGTTTGTGGGCGGAACATCCCTAGGAGCCTGTCCAAGAATCCGCGTCGGACTGCGACGCCCGCGATTCTGGCCACAGGCTAGGAGCACGCAACGGAGAGCATCGCTGACGACGTGCGACAACGCCTGCGGCCAGAAGTCGCGGCGTCCCTTCGGGTTGCGGCGGCAGCGGAGCGTCTGCCGCGTTGCGTCTCCTCAGCGATGCGCTCCGTAGCATCGCCTGCGGAGCCGCGCCTTGCATCCGCCCCGCTGGCGCCGGCAACGCAGCCCACGCGGATTCTTGGACAGGCTCCTATCCCGCGGTTCGCGGCGTGGGGCTTGGCCCGCGCGGCGGTGAGCCCACACGCCGCCCCTCTCGTTCACCGCGACCACCCCCTGTGCCGGCACCTGCATGAGGAGTGAATAACTCATACCTGAAGGTTGACGGCGACTCCGCTCACCGACTCCGCTTCCCAGAGGGTGACAGGCACGCTTACGCACGTACGCCTGGAGGACTACTCCTTCGCGTGGTCCGGCCAGCGGTCGGGTGTGATGACAAAATGCTCGGGATCGGGGTCACCCTCGGCGGCGGGAAACGTCGCCTGCTGTGCGGTGAGGACAGCAGGACGGGGCACGACCTGAGAGCCGCCGGGAGTGAGGATGGGGCGGAGGAGCCTGTCATAGTGCTCTGGGGAGGTAGGACCGGGCTGGACCCACAGGGGCGGGCGGCTGTGCTCGGCCTCAGGCCCCTTGACACACAGGATGTCACGGTCGCCCATGCGGCCGTCGTGGGTGACTACCACGCTATGGTGCACAATGTCGCCCAGGACACGGGTGCATCGGTTGTGCTCAATGAGAAGGCACCTGATGCGGTACCCGATCCCCGGCTCCTCCGTGACGCTCAGACCGAACGATGGCGGCTCGGCCAGGAGCTTGAACCCCTCGCACGGAAGCGGGCCCGGTGTGAGTCCCATGCCGCCCGGCGGCACCGTCTTGGCAGGTGGCTCGGGGCGCTTGGCCAGAGGCGTGAGAACCCTCACGATGTCGTCGAACTGGGCGCGGGTCTTGACGACCACCGCATCGCCGTGGGCCAGGAGGAACAACTCGACGGCCTTCTCGGGGGTATCTATGGCTTCGAAGAAGAAGCCGCGGTCGCTGGTCCAAAGGTAGTTCTGCTGGTCCTCCAGAACGAGGATGGTGTAAGGGTCGTGCTTCACGCCAATGGCGCGGTAAGCTTGGAGGCCGGCCTTCGGTTTGAGGTGGGAGAGCTTGAGCTGGAGTGCGCGGCCCGTGAGTTGCAGACCTACCCGGTTGCGCCGCAGAACGAACGGATGGGCGTAGGCGAACTCGACCGAGGTGATCTTGCCTGCCTTGTCGCTGGTCAGGAAAAGCGGCGTGCGCACGGGCCAGCCGGCGGCAATGTATTTCTCGGTGGCGCAATCGTAGACGTCACAGACGGCCCAGACGACTGTGCGCTGCCCTCGGGGAAGATTGACGGCGGCCTCAAGCTCGGCGACGGGAATGCCTACACGACAGCCGGTCCAGCGGGCGGCAGCGTCGCCCCAGGGCACGGGTGGCTTGGCTCCCATCCAGGCCCAGCTCGACGGCTCCTCGCTTGGCGAAGGCAAGGCGACATTCCCCCAGTGCTTGACGAGAGCGTGCGGCTGTCCCCCGCTGTCTCGCACCTGGAGTGCTGTGTTCGCATCGAGAAGGAGCCGAGTGTAGAAGCCCACCCAGGCCTGCGGCTCGCCCGTCACCTCATAGGCGCCGCGGACGACCACCGTGGCGTTGTCCACGATCCATGCCTCCGTGTCGAGGACTCGTGCCCTGGTTTCCCCGAGGGCTTCAGGCGGCATCACAGCAAGAGCGAGCGCGACGACAGCCAGCCACGCGACACGGGTGACTGATCCGAGTCCCATTCGTCACATCTCCTACCCTGAGTGAAGAGCCAATGGAAGCCATTATCCCTCTCATGGCAGCGGAGTCAAGAACAAGAGGGCAAGCCCGAACAGCTCAGGCAGATCGTGAGCCCCCCTGCTACTTGCCAATGCAGAACTGCGCGAAGATGCGGTCGAGCAGGTCGTCGGGGACGACCTGGCCGGTGATGGCGCCGAGGGCGTCGTGGGCGGCGCGGAGGTCGGCGGCGACGAACTCCTCCCCGAGGCCCTCTCCCATCGCCTCGACGGCCCGGCCGAGGGCCTCGCGAGCACGGCGCAGGGCCTCGCGGTGCCGCGCGTTAAGAACGAGGTCGGAGGGCAATGCCTCGACGCGGCCGCTGCGCACGAAGGCCACGAGGGTGGACCGCAACTCCGGCACGCCGGCCCCCGTGAGGGCGGACAGGCGCAAGAGCGGCGAGTGGAGAGCGCGGAGTGCGGAGTGTGGAGTGGAATCCGAATTGGCCAGGGCGGAGCCCTCGGGGTCGGAAATGGCAGAGGGAAGGTCGCTCTTGTTAAGGAGGAGGAGCTTATGGGGGGCATGGACTCCGTGCCACAGGCGGCGCTCGGCGTCGGTGAGGGGCTGGCTGGCGTCGAGGACGACAAGGGCGATGTGGGCGCCGGCGATGAGGCCCTGCACGCGCGCGATGGCCTCGGCGTCAATCGGGTCGGAGAGGGGAGCGACACCCATCTCCGCGCACGGGCTGGAGCCTGCGGGAGGGCGGATGCCCGCGGTGTCGTGGAGGAGGAAGCGGATACCGCCGAGGACCAGAGGCTCGGCCACGGCGTCGCGGGTGGTGCCGGCAACGTCGGTGACGATGGCCCGCGGGCGTCCGAGCAGGGCGTTGAAGAGACAGGACTTGCCGGCGTTGGGCAGGCCGCAGAGGGCCACGTGCACGCCGTCGGGCGGCAGGGCGCCGGTGTCGGCGCGGCCGAGGGCCTCGGCGACCACGGCCAGGGCGTGCTCGATGCCGGCCCGCACGTCGCCGGCGGCCACCACCTCGAGGTCGTGCTCGGAGAAGTCAATCGCGGCTTCGACCAGCGCGCGAAGCCGAACGAGGCGCTCGTGGAGGTCGCGAATGCGGCGCGAGGAGTCGCCGCGCAGCGCGCGGGCGGCGGCGCCCGCCTCGGCGGCGCTGGTGGCCTGAATAAGGGCGAGCACGGCTTCGGCCTGGGCGAGGTCAATGCGGCCGTTCAGGAAGGCCCGCCGGGTGAACTCGCCGGGCTCGGCCACCCGGGCGCCGCGCTGGACGAGGGAGTCCACGACCAGACGGAGCAGGGGCGCGGAGCCGAGGGTGTGCACTTCCACGGTGTCTTGCCGGGTATAGGAGCGGGGGCCGCGCATGACGTAGAGCGTGGCGGGGATGGCTGGCTGGCCCGGGCCGAGGCGCAGCGGGGCATCGAGGGCCGAATAGCTCGGCAGGGCGGCGAGATCAGGGCGCGGCTCGGCGAGGGCGGAGCCCAGGATGGCGAAGGCCCGCGGGCCGCTCAGCCGCACGATGGCCCGCGGCGAGGCGCCGGCCGCGGTGGAGAGGGCCACGATGGTGTCGTCGAGGGAGCGCATGGGCGATTGCGGGCCGCCGCCAGGCGCGGGCCGCCGCGGCGCGCGGCTCAGAAGAGCTTCTTCTTGGGGCGCTTGTCGCCCTTCGAGTAGACCGCCTTGCGGGCCTGTTTGCTGGGCGTCTGGGCCACGGGCTTGAGGTCGCCCATCCTGGCCATGTGCATCTTGATCACCTTCTGCTCGCCGAGGCCGATGAGGGTGCTGGCAATGAAGTAGAGGGCCAGGCCCGAGGGCAGGCTGTAGAGGATCCAGCCCAGGAAGACGGGCATCATGTAGCCCATCATCTTCTGAGTCTGCTGCTGCTGCGGGTCGCCGGCCTTGGGCGTGAGCTTCTGCTGGATGAACATGATGACGCAACTGGCGATGGGCAGCACGTTCACGGCGCCGAAGAGCGCGTCGGGCTGCGAGAGGTCCTGGATCCACAGGGCGAAGGGGGCTTGCCGCAGCTCGATGCTCTCCTGGAGCGCGCGCCAGAGGCCGATGAAGATGGGGATCTGGAGCACGATGGGCAGGCAGCCGCCCATCGGGTTCACCCCGTAGGTCTTGTAGAGCTTCATCATCTCTTCCTGCTGGCGCTTCTTGTCGGTCTTGAACTTCTCGCGGATCTCGGCCACCTGGGGCTGGAGCTTCTGCATCTTCTGCATCGAGACCTGGCTCTTCTTCGAGAGCGGGTGCAGCACGACGCGCACGATGATCGTAAGGATGATGATGGCGATGCCGTAGTTGGGGACGACCCAGTACGAGGCCCGCAGCACCCAGCCGCAGGCCGCCGTGAGCGGGTCGAGCCAGCGGCTGGCGATGAGGCGCTCGTACTTTCCCTCGTAGGAGGCCAGAACGTCGGGGGCCTTGGGCCCCGCGTAGAGGACGAAGCGGTGGGTCACGCAGTCGCCCTCCTTGCCCTGCGGCTGAAGGGCGAAAGGAGCCGCCTGGATGACAGCGCTCAGGTTGTGCTCGCGCATGCTGCGGGCGCCGCCGCTCTCGATGTTCAGTTGCCGGCTCTCGGCGGGGCGAGGGTCGAGGATGGAGGCGAAGTAGTTGGACGCCACGGCGGCCCAGAGCACGCCGCCCACTTCGTCGAAGGTGGTGCCCTTGTCCTTGTCGCTGCCCTTCTCGAGGGAGGCGACTTCGGCGCAGGTCTTCGTCGGCACGTTGATCTGGCCGCCTGTGGCCTCGCGTGCCACCGCGGCCACGAGCGCGGCCGCGGCGGCCGTGCGTTCGTGCTCGTTCGGCACCGTCTCGTGGTGCTTCCACGAGGCAGGGCTCAGGTCCGCCGGGAGCCCCGAGGGCCCGCGGAGGAGGTAGCCGGGCAGCTTGAGCTCCTGGTCGCCCGTGTTCCGGAACTGGACCTCCAGCGTCACGTGGCGCTGCCGCGCCTCATCAGGCTTCGGCAGGATGAAGGTCTTCGTGATCTCGAGCTTCCTGTCGGGGAGCACGGCGCGGAAGGCCACGCGGTCGGCGGCCTCTTCGACGAGTTCGTAGCGCCGCGATTCGAAGAGTCGAAGGTCTGCTTCCGAGAGGGCCTCGCTGGCCGCCTTCTTCGGCGGCAGCAGGACGAGCGATGGCTCGCCGAACTTGAGCAGGGAGGCGTCGTCGAGCCACACCTGGCCTTTGAAGCTTCCCGGCGCCCGGAAGACGACCTGCACGCTCCTGGTCTGCGCCTCGGGCACGAAGCAGGCGCCGAGCGGCTGCCACCCGTCGGCCTTCGCGGGCCGCAGCACGACGCGGGCGGGAGCGGGGAGGCGGGTGGGCACGCCGCCGGCCTTGAGCTCGACCTCCTTGCCTTCGGCGTCCTGCTGCAAGAGGGTGAGCGAAGGCAAGGCGGCCTCGCTCAGGCCATCGGGGGCCTCCAGCCTCATCCAGCACGAGAGTTCATAGGTGGCCGATGCCTGGATGCCACGCACGAGGGTGCTCCATTCGACACCGTCGGCGCCGGGGTCTTTGAGGGCGAGCGAGCGGGACCCGGTGCGCGCGCTCTCGCTCCAGAGAACGGCCTTGCCCAATGCCTCGCGCGGCGAGGGGAGCCACTTCAAGGGGAGCTGCGGGGGTCCCTGCCCGGGCGCGATCTGCTCAGCGAACTCGGCGCCGCCGTTCTCAAGGGCGTCCTCGTCCTCCTGCCCGAGAAGCGGCAGACCGAAGGGCGAGAGGTCGGCGTTCGGGTCGCGCTTCTTCGCGCGGAGGGCGGCGCGCTTGGCCGCCGGCGTGCGGAAGTGGTCGAGCAGGATGAGGCGCGCCAGACGGGCATCCTGGCTGGTGAAGTCGGCGTGGAACAGGGGGGAGAGCTTGGCGATGGCGATGGCCGGCGCCTGCGGCTCGTGGGCCGCGGGGGCTGGCTCGGGCGGCTTCTCCTTGGCGGGGGGCTCGCCCTTGGCGGGCGTGGCGGTGCCGGCCTTGGCCGGCGCAGCCGTGGTGAGCGCCGGCGCCTTGGCATCGCCCTTCGCCGACGGGACGGGATCGGCGGTGGCCGGCTTGGCCGCCTCGGGCGCAGTTGCCGCGGGCGGCGGGCTGACCATCGGGGCGATCACCGTGCCCCACAGGAGAACAAGGCCCATGATGACGAGCAGAGCAATGATGGCGCGCGTGCCATCCTGCTGCTGGCCGTCGGGGTCGAAGTCGTCGTACTGGTTCATAGGCATCCGAGAGTGAGGGGTGAGTCAGGCGATCTCCCCGCGCAGAAGGGCGCGGCGGTAGTCCTCGGCCTCCAGGTGGTAGACCGCGTGGACTTCCTCGGGGGTGAGCACGTAGGGCTGGCCGAAGGTGCGTGCGGCGAGCCAGGTCTTGCAGGCCTCCTCGACGATGAGGTTGCGGAAGTAGGCTTCGCGGACGTTGGAGCCGACGGTGAGCAGGCCGTGGTTGCTGAGCAGCACGGCGTTGTGGTCGCCGATCACCCTGGCCACGGCCTCGGCAAGCTGCTTGCCGGCGGGGATGATGTAGGGCAGCACGGGGATGTGGGCGCCCACGAGCGCGATGAGGTCCGGGTAGATTGGGGGCAGCGTCTGCCCGGTCATCGCCAGGGCCGTGGCGATCGGGGCATGGGTGTGCACGACGGCGTTGGCGTCGGGCCGCTTGAGGAAGCAGGCGATGTGCATGTAGATTTCGCACGTTGGCTTGCGGGTCGAGCCCATGACGTCGCCCGTCGTCGGGTCGATCGGAATGTAGTCGTCCTCCGTGCAATCCTCGAAGGCGCAGCCCGAGGCTTTGACGACCAGCGCCGTGTCGGCCCGTGCGCTGGTGTTGCCGCCAGGGCCCACGACGAGCAGGCGCTCGGCAATCTTGCGGCCATAGAGCAGGAGGTCGCGTTTCGCGGTCGCTATCGTGTAAGGTGTGGGCATTCGTCAGGAACTCCGTGTGGGCGAATCCGAAATCCGAAGCACGGAATCCGGGACAAGGGCAGAATCCCGACCACAACGGCCGGGGCAGACCTGCCGCAGCCGGCGCCTCACCTCGGCGATTCGTGCTTTCTGCTGTGGGGTTCCTTGGGATTTCGGATTTCGGATCTTAGGTTTCGTGTTTCGGGTTAGGGATTCCAGGTCTCCCTGCGGCTCCCGGCCGCAGGGTCAGCGTCCTTCCAGCAGGCGGTCGCCCAGAGAGTTGTCGAGGCCGGGCGATGCGAGGATCAGCTTGCGGGTCTTCTCGACGTCGTAGCGCACGCGGCGGAAGACCACGGCATCGGCTTCGTCGGTAAGCGTGACGTAGCAGGCCCTCGGGTCGTTGTCGCGCGGCTGGCCGACCGAGCCGACGTTGACGATGGCCTTCTGCTTCTCGTCGAAGTGGTAGATCTTGAGCAGCTCGAGCTCCGAGGGGTGGATGTAGCGCATGGCCTCGGTGTAGATGCCGGGCACGTGGGAGTGGCCGACGAAGCACAGGCCGCGCACGAGGCTGAAGATCTCGCGCATCTTCTCGTGGTTCTGCACGTCGCGCGGGAAGATGTACTCGCGCAGCGGCTTGCGCGGCGAGCCGTGCACGAAGAGCAGCGGCACGCCGTCAATCGAGCGCTCCTCGGTGATCGGGAGCGTACGCAGGAAGTCGAACCGCTGGGCCACCTCCTCGGGCGTCCCCTCCTTCGAGAGCTGGTCGCGGGTCCACTCGATGGCCATTTCGGCCCGCAGGTTGAACTGCTCGGTCTTGTGGCTGTGGAAGATCGCCTCGTCGTGGTTGCCCATGATGGTGAAGCCCAGCTCGCGCACGAGGGCCACGCACTCGCGCGGCTGCGGCCCGTAGCCTACCACGTCGCCCAGGCAGAGCACCCGTTCGATCTGGCGCGACTTGATGTCCTCGATCACCGCCTGGAGGGCGGCGAGGTTGCTGTGGATGTCCGATATGATCGCGATCACCGGCTAGCGCTCCTCTGGCGCGGGTGGCTCCGCGGGGAGCGCGCCCGTTGCACCCTCGGCCGGGTGCGGCGGCGCCGCGCGCTCGGCCAGGAGAATCGGAATGCCGTCCTCGATGGGATACCGAACTCCGGTCCTCGTGCAGAGGAGCGCCTGCCCCTCGGCTCGAAGGGCCGCGTGGCACACGGGGCACGCCAGGATGGCCAGCAGCTTCTCATCCACCACGGCGGCATCCTCACAAGGCATGTGCAGGCAAGATGATAGCAAAAGGCCCAGAGGCTGTCAACGCAGACAAGCCTCACACTCCGCCTTGACATCGAGGACGCCGCGGCCTACTGTGTGCCGGCACGGCAACGGCGGCGTTTTTCTCAGGGGCAGCTTGCCATGTCCAGAACGAAGGTGATGGTGCTCGGGCCGGGCTGGGTGGCCGGCGAGCACATCAAGGGCTATTGCCGCGACCCGCGCGCCGAGGTTGTGGCCGTGGTGGGCTTCCGGCCCGAGGACGCCGCGCGGTGCGAGGTCTATCGAAGGGAGTTCGGCTTCGCGGGCCGCTACTACGACAGCCTGCCGCGGGCGCTGGCCGAGTCGGGCGCCCAGGCGGCCTCGGTGTGCACGATCAACCACATGCACTTTGCCAACGCCCTGGCCGCCGCCGAGGCGGGGCTGCACGTGTTCTGCGAGAAGCCTCTGGCCCTGACCGCGGAGCAGGTGGACACCCTGGTCGAAGCGGCAGCGAAGCGCCAGGTCGTCACCCACGTTGGGCACGTCGTGCGCTGGTACTCGGCCATCGCCGCGCTCCAGCGCAAGGCCGAGGCCGGCCTGTTCGGCCGCTTCTACTATGGCGAGGCCGACTACTTCCACCAATACATCGGCGACTGGAAGACGAGGGCCTCCACCGGCGGCTCCACGTGGCTGATGGGCGGCATCCACGCGCTCGATCTGCTGCTGCACTTCATGGGCTACGACGCCCCCATCGCCGAGGTCTACGGCGTCTGGCAGCCCGCCCAGTGGCGCACGGAGTTCGACTACGAGACGGCCTCGTGCGCCATCCTGCGCTTCGCCGACGGGCGGATCGGCAAGGCGGCCACCGACGCGGAATCGAACCTGCCCTACACCTTCCGCCTGCACCTCCACGGCACGAAGGGGGGCATCCACCAGGCCCTCTACCACACGCCCGACATGCCGCCGAAGCACTGGGCGAGGCAGGAGGGCGCATATCCCGACGACTGGCAGGTCGCCGAGCACCCCTTCCCTGCCGAGATCAGCTACTTCCTCGACTGCATCGAGCGTGGCCGCGACTCCGACCTCTCCTTCGCCCGTGCGGCCAAGGCCTACCACCTCATCTTCGCCATCGAGGAATCCGCGCGCGCCGGCCGGCCTGTCAAGTTCGTGAGGAACTGATGTGGGGAGGGGCTGGGGGAAGGGGACCTTCTTTCCCAGGAAGGTCCCCTTCCCCTCGCCTCCTCATAGGCGCCATGGCTCGCGATAGGGGCGCTGGAGCAGGCGGTTGGCCTCGGGGTCGTCGGGGAAGCATTGGGCCGCGGGGTCCCAACGCACCCTGCGGCCCACCAGGTAGGCGATGTTACCCAGCAGGCTCCAACTCGTGACGCGGTAGCCGATCTCCACATCGTAGACCGGGCGCTTGCGCGTCCGCACACACTCCAGCCAGTTGCCGAAGTGGTCGTTGCTCTCGTAGAGATGGGTCTCGCTCGACCGCGTCGGCGACAGGTCGGCCTCGCCCTTGACGAGCGTGGGGCGGAAGAAGCCGTCCACCGTGGCCTGCGGGCCGATGAACTGCATGTTGAGCCCGCCGGTGCCCGGTTGCTCCCAGGTCATGACGAACTTGGGTTTCTCGAACTCGTAGCGCACTGTGTATTCGACGGGCACGTCGTACATGCTGGCGGGGTCCTCCTTGCCCGTAGCCTCAATGGCAACAGGGCCGGTGTCGTCGGCGCCCATCGCCCACGAGACGACGCCCATCATGTGCGTGCCGTTGTCGGTGATGAATCCGCCTGCATAGTCCATCCAGAAGCGGAAGCTGAACAGGCATCGGCTCGGGTGGTAGGGCGCCCAGGGCGCGGGGCCGAGCCAGAGATCCCAGTCGAGGTCGGCGGGCGGCGGGCCGCCGGGCGCGACGGGCGCCTTGGGGCAGCAGGCGTGCGAGAGCCGCACCTGCTCGATCGGGCCGAACCGTCCGTTGCGCACCCACTCGCAGAACTGGCGCATGTGGGCCATCGAGCGGTACTGGCTGCCCATCTGCACCACGCGGCCATAGCGCCGGGCGGCCGCCACCATGGCCTTGCCGTCGGCGATGGTGCGGCACAGCGGCTTCTCGCAATAGACGTCCTTGCCGCTCTGGCACGCCATCACGGTGAGCAGCGCGTGCCAGTGGTCGGGGGTGCCGGTGGCGATGGCGTCAATATCGGTGCGGTCGAGGATCTGGCGGAAATCGGTCACGCCGTCGCAACTGCCCCCGATGGCCTTCTGGGCGCGCTGCATGTGCGGCTGGTACACGTCGCACACGGCGACGACCTTGCATTGGGGGTAGTTGTGGATGCCCAGGAGCGCCATGCCGCGGCCGCCGGTGCCGATGACGCCGGCCTGAATGCGGTCGCTGGCGGGCGCCTTGCCCTCGGCGCCGAGCGCGCCGCCCGTGAGGAAGTAGGGCGCGGCCAACCCCGCGCCCATCGTCGCCAGGAGTCCCCGGCGAGTCGCGTCCGCGTGCTGTCGCATCATCGGTCTCCTTCCCTCGCCCGTCGCCAGCATACGAAGCACAACGGGCGCGGTCAAGCCAGCTCGGGGACGGCCTCACGCGCGCGGCGCCAGTAGGCGGGCTTGAACTGCTCCCGGGCGGCGCGCCACGCCGCGAGTTCCTCATCCGAGCGAATGTCCGGCACGAAGCCGAAGCTCAAGTAGAGGTTCACCGCGGCGGTCCGCGCCGTGTAGGTGAGCAGGTAGGCCCGCTCATGGCCCAGCTCGCGCAGGCGGCGGCACGCGACCGCCAGCAGCGGTTTGGCCAGCCCCCTGCCCTGCCACCCGGGCATGATGGCGACCCAGTGGATGCGGCCGTAGGGCTGGCCGCGGTAGGAGGCGTCGAACCAGGCCGTGGCCGTGCCGATCTCGCGGCCCTCGCCGTCGCACAAGTAGGCCTGGCGCGCGGCGAGCACCGCCTCGTCGGCGCCGAACTGCTCCGCGAACCGGCCCGGCGGGAAGGCGTTGAACCTGTCGGCGGCCACATGGATGCGCGTCCACGCCGCGCTGTCCCCAGGCCGATACCATCGGATCGAAAACGGGCGCGCCAGAGCGAACTGGGGGAGGCCCTCCAGATCGTACCGAATCATCGAGACCAGGACGCCTGCCATCGGCCGCTGCTCCTTCGGGTTCAGTCGCATTGTCAGTATACCCCGTCACAGGGAACCTGCAAGCGCCATCGCGCACGGGTTGAAATGGCGTGGGCTTGCTGCTAGAGTCCGTGTGCCGGCCGCCACGAAGACTCTATGGGGGACTCGCATGATGCTGCCGCTTGTTTCTCTCGCCACGATGCTCGCCCTCGGACCCTCCGCCGCGGAGCCCGACCAGGCCGCCGCCATCCGCCAGCACCGGATGGGCACGCTCGTCGTCCGCACCGCGCCGAACGCCGCGGTGAAGGTGACGCAGCTCCGCCACGAGTTCTGGTTCGGCACGGCCATCAATCACCGCGCGTTTCAGAACCTCGACAACCCCAGCCCCGACGCCGCCAGATACCTTGAAATCCTCAAGTCCCACTTCAACGCCGCCGTCCACGAGAACGAGATGAAGTGGTACTCCACCGAACGCAACGGCCCGGGTGTGCCCGACTATGCGATGGCCGACCGCATGCTCGACTGGTGCGAGCGGAACGGCCTGGCGATGCGCGGCCACACGATCTTCTGGGGCATCGAGCAATACGTCCCGAAGTGGCAGAAGGACCTCGACGACGCCGCGCTCCGCAAGGCCATCGAGCGGCGCGCCAAGGAGGTCACCTCGCGCTACAAGGGCCGCATCGCCGAGTTCGACCTCAACAACGAGATGATGCACGGCGACTGGTATGCCAAGCGCCTCGGCCCGGGCATCGTGGCCGACATGTTCCGCTGGGCCAAGGAGGGCAACCCCGACGCCCGCCTCTACATCAACGACTACGGCGTCCTCCAATCGGGCGGCGAGGCCTACGCCAAGCACATCCAGGGCTTCCTCGACCGCGGCATCCCCGTGGGCGGCATCGGCATCCAGGGCCACAGCGGCGCCCACATTGACCCCGCCAAGGTCAAGGCCACGCTCGACCGCCTCGCCGCCTTCAAGCTCCCCATCAAGATCACCGAGTTCGACATGAACACGAAGGACGAGCAGGCCAAGGCCCGCGGCCACGAGGCTCTCTACCGCACCTGCTTCGCCCACCCGGCCGTGGACGGCATCCTCATCTGGGGCTTCTGGCAGGGCTCCCACTGGCTGCCCGACGCCGCGCTCTGGAAGAAGGACTGGACGCCCACCCCCGCCGCCGAGGTCCATCGCCGCCTGGTCTACGACGAGTGGTGGACGCGCTTCGAGGGCAAGGCCGACGCGGCCGGCCGCTGCGAGGTCCCCGCCTTCTTCGGCCGTCACCGCGTCGAGGCCGGGGGCAAGACGGTCGAGGCCACCCTCCGCAAGGCCGAGGGCAAGGCGACGGTCCGAGTCGGAGCAGAATGACTCGAAGCGGCGGCCATGCGATGAGGGCGCTCACCGCAGAGGGGAACGCAACAGATGCCTAGGAGCCTGTCCGAGAATCCGCGTGAGGCTGCGACGCCGCCGATTCGG
>DAOOIT010000080.1 GCA_035384565.1 Planctomycetota bacterium
ATCGCCTGCCGCGCCGACGATCCGCAGGCCGTCGAGCGACTCAAGCGGGTGAAGGGCCGCCCACCCGACAAGCCCTTCAGCCTCCACATCGGCCGCAAAGAGGATATCGCGCGCTGCGTGCCCAACGTGCCCGCAGCGGCCAGGAAGCTGATGGACTGCTATTGGCCCGGCCCGCTCACCATCATCTTCCCAACCGGGGACGGCCAGGGGCTCGGCGTTCGCATGCCTTCGAACATCGTCGCCCTGGAGTTCCTGCGCCGGGCCGGCGTCCCGGTCATCGCCCCCAGCGCGAACCGCTCCGGGGAGCCGCCGGCCACCGATGCCGAACAGGTCGCCCGCGCGCTGGGCGACGACCTCGACGTGATCCTCGACGGCGGCACGTGCACCTACGGGGAGGCCTCCACCGTCGTCCGCATCACCGACGAGGGCTGGGAGGTACTCCGCCAGGGCTCGATCACCCCGGAACAGCTTCGCCGCACCCTGGGCAAGACCATCGTCTTCGTGTGCACCGCCAACACCTGTCGCTCGCCCATGGCCGAGGCCCTGTGCAAGAAACTGCTCGCCGACAGCCTGCACTGTGCGATAGAAGACCTGCCGGAGCGGGGCTACACGGTGCTGTCGGCGGGCACGGCGGGCTTCGACGACTGCCCCGCGAGCTACCAGGCCGTGGAGGCCATGAGCCGCCAGGGCCTCGACCTCTCGGGGCACAGGTCGCGGCCCGTCACGCCGGGCCTGGTGGCGGACGCCGATGTGCTTTTCGTCATGGCGCGCCACCACGGCGACTCGATCCGCCGCATTCTGCCTGAGGCCTCGGGCAAGATCCGTCTCCTGGATCGCAGCGGGGAGGAGGTGGAGGACCCGGTGGGCGGCTCGGTGGAGACCTTCGTGGCCTGCGCCGAACACATCGAGCGGTGCCTGCGGGCCGAGCTCCCCGACCTGTTGAGCCGGCGTCTCTGAGTCCGCCGCTCCCACCTGAATGCCGCTAGCGCCACGCCAGGGAATCGTGTAGAATATGGAAAGGATGGCGGCTGAGGACAGTGGATGTGACGATCACGACAAGAGCCCTGGCGTGGCTGGCCGTGGGCGTCGCGGCCCTGGCGTCGGCGGCGCCTGCTTGTCAGGCCTGCTCGATTCCCGTGTTCCGCTACGCCCTCGAGCGCTGGCCGGCGGAACCCTACGAGGCCGTGGTGCTGCACCGCGGGCCGCTCGGGCCCGCCGAGCAGGCCGCTCTGGACGCGCTGCGCAAGACCACCGAGGGCAACGCGGCACTCACCAACCTCCAGGTGCGCACGGTAGACCTCGAGGGGCCCGACGGCAAGCAGTCCGAGCCGCTCCTCAAGGGCGGTGACGCGGGCGCCCTCCCCCGCCTGATCGTCCGTTACCCCGACAGCCTGCGCGTCGAGGAGCACGCCTGGGCGGGCGCGCTCACCACGGCCAACGTGCAGGCCCTGGTGGATTCCCCAACCCGGCGCGAGATCGTCCGGCGCCTGGCGGGGGGCGACTGCGCGGTGTGGCTCCTCATCGAATCCGGCGACCGCGCGCAGGACGACGCGGCGGCCAGGCTGCTCCGCGAGCAACTCAGGAAGCTGGAAGGCGTGCTGGAACTGCCGCCGCAGACGGACGCCGAGGGTCCCGGCGACGAGCCGCCGCCGGAGCCGAAGGGCGAGGCCGAGGGCGGCGAGAGCGCGCTCCCGAAGCTCAAAGTCGCCTTCTCCTCCCTCCGCGTCTCGCAGACCGACCCCGCCGAGAAGCTGTTCCTGGACACGCTTCTGGGCCTCGACCCCGAGCTGCGCAAGGAAGGCAAGCCGATCGCCCTGGCCGTGTTCGGCCAGGGACGCGCCCTGCCGGCCCTCCTCGGCGACGGGATCAACGCCGAGAACATCACCGACGTGTGCGCCTTCGTGGTCGGCCCCTGCTCGTGCCAGGTGAAGGCGATGAACCCCGGGTGGGACGTGCTGATGACCGCCGACTGGTTCGGCGCGCTGGACGGGCAGATCGTCAAGGACCCCGAGCCGCCGGCCCTCACGGGCTCCGTGGCCGCGGCGCTGCCCAAGGCCGGGCCCGCCGACACATCCGCGGGCGCTGCCGCCAAAGCCGTCGTGGCGACGCCGACGGGCGGCCTGCTGCTTCGCAACATCCTCCTCGCCGCTGCGGCAGGCGTCGCGATCCTGGCCGCCGCCTCGTTCGCCGTCCTGCGCCGCGGCGGCGCGCCTCGGGAGCCGCGATGACTCTCCCACGCCTGATCCTCAAGGAACTGCTCTTCCGCAAGCTCAGCCTCGCCCTCGCGCTGCTCTCGGTGGCCGTGGCGGTGGGCTGCCTCGTCGCACAGTTCACTGCCCTGCGCGCCCAC
The DNA here is from genome assembly GCA_035384565.1 of Planctomycetota bacterium. Taxonomy (NCBI): domain Bacteria; kingdom Pseudomonadati; phylum Planctomycetota; species Planctomycetota bacterium. The sequence continues at coordinate 2,351 of DAOOIT010000080.1, forward strand.
GACGCGCAGACCGACGAGATCATCCGCCTCAAGGAGGAGGCCACCAGGCAGGAGATGGCGCGCCTGGAGGACGACACGCGCAAGATCATGAAGAAGCTCGGCTTCAATGTGCTCATCCTGCCGAAGGACCAGAACCTGGACGACCTCTACGCGAAGGACTACGCTTCGAAGTACATGCCCGAGGAGTACGCCACGCGCCTGGCCGAGGCGAAGCTCATCATGATCCAGCACCTCCTGCCCGGCCTGCGCCGCAAGATCGAGTGGCCCGAGCGCCAGGGGCGCGTGGTCATCCTCGTCGGGGTCCGAGGCCAGGTGCCCAAGCTGCACCGCGACCCCTCCGAGCTGATGTTTCAGCCCGTGCCGCCCCGCTCGATGGTCGTGGGCCACCAGATCCACAAGAGCCTGGGCCTGGCGGAAGGCGACCGCGTGACGCTGCTGGGCGGCGAGTTCACGGTGGCCAAACTGCACGAGGAGCGGGGCGACAAGGACGACATCACCCTCTGGATCAACCTCGACGAGGCCCAGCGCCTGCTCCACCGCGCCGGCCTGATCCCGCAGGAGCGGGTGATCAACGAGATTCTGGCGCTCAAGTGCGTGTGCGCCGGCGTGGGCATGGAGAAGGTACGGGCCGAGCTGGGGCGCATCCTGCCCGACACCCAGGCCGTCGAGCTCTCCACGCGCGCGCTCGCGCGCGCCGAGCAGCGCGCGGCCGCGGCGGAAGTCGCCCAGCGCGCCATCGAGGCCGAAAAGGCCAACCGCGCCCGCCTGCGGGCCGAGCGCGAACGCTTCGCGGCCTGGCTCGTGCCCCTGGTCGCCCTGGCCGCCACGGTGTGGATCGGCTTCCTCGCCCTCGCCAACGTGCGCGAGCGGCTGCCCGAGATCGGCATCCTGCGAGCCGTGGGGCTGAGGTCGGTGGACGTGTTCGCCCTCTTCCTGGGCAAAGCGGTGCTGATCGGGCTGGCGGGCGCCGTGGCCGGGTACTGCGCCGGGTTCGCCGCCGGAGCGGCCTGGAGCGAAGGCCCCGCCGCGCGCCAGGCCGTCCTGAAGCTCTTCGACGCCGGGCTGCTGGCCTCGGTGCTCGCCGGAGCCCCCGTGCTTTCGGCGCTGGCGAGCTGGGTGCCCGCCTTGCGGGCCGCCCAGCAGGACCCGGCCGTCGTCCTCAGAGACTCCTGATAGAACGGGCAGGGCGCATAGGACCCACAGGGCGTATGGTTTCACGCAATGGCATGACCGCTAGAGGGGCGCCCGTCGTCCTGCCCATCCTCTCGTGGGTCTGGTGCGCGCTGATCGCACCCGCGTGGGGAGGCGACTGGCCTACGTGGCGCTACGATGCCCGCCGCAGCGCGGCGTCGCCCGAGGAGCTGCCGCGCGAGCTCTTCCTCCAATGGGTCAAGCAGCTCCCACCGCTGGAGCCCGCGTGGCCGGACCAGCCGCGCCTGCGCTTCGACGTGGCCTACGAGCCCGTGGTGGCTGGCGGCAGGCTCTTCTTCGGCTCCAGCGCCAACAACAGCGTCACGGCCCTCGATGCGGCCACGGGCGAGGAGAAGTGGCGCGTCTACCTGGACGCCCCCGTGCGCTTCGCCCCGGCGGCCTGGGAGGGCCGGCTGTTCGTCGCCTGCGACGATGGCGCCCTGCACTGCCTCGAGGGGGCGACGGGACGCCTCGTGTGGACATTCCGCGGCGCGCCCTCCGAGCGGCTGGTGCTGGGCAACGGCCGGCTGATCAACCTGTGGGCGGCCCGCGGCGCCCCGGTCGTGCACGAGGGGCGCGTCTACTTCGCCGCGGGCATCTGGCCCTTCGAGGGCGTCTTCCTCTATGCCCTGGACGCGCGGTCCGGCACCGTGGTGTGGGCGAACGACGGCTCGGGAGCCCAGTACACCACCCAGCCGCACTCGAGCCCCGCGTTCGGCGGCGTGGCGCCCCAGGGCTATCTGGCCGTGGCCGGCGACCGCCTGCTGGTGCCGTCGGGTCGAAGCGTGCCCGCATGCTTCGACCTTCACACGGGCAAGCTCCTGTACTTCCACCTGGCCGCCAACCAGAAGCTGGGCGGGTTCCTGGCCGCGGCAAACCGCGAGTTCTTCGCCAACGGCGGCGCGCTCTTCGCCCTCAAGGACGGGCGCACCGTGGCACAGGTGGGCCAGGCGCCCGTGGTCACCGACGACAGGGTGTTTGCCCTGGAGAGGAACGAGTTGTGTGCGTTCGACCTCCAGGGCAGCGGCCGCGAAGGCGACGACCCGACGCGGCGGTTCCGCCGCGGCAAGCCCTCGAAGTCCTGGACGCTGCGACTCAGGGGCCAGTTGCACATCAAAGCGGGCGGGCGGCTCTATGTCGGCGCGAGGAACCTGGTGCAGGCCGTCGAGGCCCCGTCGGCCGGAGGCAAGGCGCGGGTTTCCTGGCAGGCCGCCATCGCCGGCACGCCGGCCTCGATGGTGGCTGCCAACGGCCGGCTTTTCGTGGCCACGCTCGAAGGCCACCTCTACTGCTTCGGGCCGACCGCCACCGGCGTGGCCATGCCCGAGGGGAGCGAAGAGGTGCTGGTGCCCTCGAACGCGCCCTGGAAATGCCTGGATGGCGGCCGGGCGCCCGACCCCGCGTGGAAGACGCAGGGCTTCAACGATGGCGGCTGGAGGCTCGCCTCGCCGGCGCCGAGCAAGCCGCCGGAGCCGGAGGAGCGAGAGGCTCCCGCGCCCGCCCGCAGCAAACGCATCGCCAGCACCTATTTCCGGCACGTGTTTCACGTGGAGCCCGAACGCCGGTATGCGGCCATCGAGCTGGAGGTCCGTGCCGCCGAAGGGGCCGTGGTGCATCTCAACGGCATCGAGGTCTGGCGCTGGCGCGTGCCCTCGGCCGCGGGGTATGGCACCCTGGTCTCGGACCGGGCCCCGGAGGGGATGCCCGAACGAGTGGAACTGGAGCCCAACGCCCTGGTGAGCGGGGCCAACGTCCTCGCCGTCGAGGTCGTCGGGCTCCATTCAAGCTCCGCCGCGCCGGGGTTCGAACTCGAGCTGTTCGCCACCCGGGCCGCGGAGACCAGGCCCCGGCCCACCGAGGCCGCGCCAGACTCGTGGGCGCAGCAGGCGAGCCGCATCCTCCAGGAGAGCGGCGCGCGCGAGGGCTACGGCCTGGTGCTCGGCCTTCGAACGGGGCGCCTGGCCGAGGAGCTGGTCCGCCAGTCGCACCTGAGCGTCATCGCGCTGGACCCCGACGCGGCCAAGGTGGAGGCCGTGCGCCGACGGCTCGACGCCGCGGGCCTGCTCGGCCCACGCCTCGCGGTGCGGCAGGGCGACCCCTTCGCCCTCGGCCTGCCCCCGTACTTCGCCAGCCTCGTAGCGTCGGAAGACATCGAGGCGGCCGGCTGGGAGGCGGGGCCGCGTTTCGCCGACAGGATGTTCCAAGCGCTGCGTCCTTACGGCGGCGCCGCCTGCCTGGCGCTCGGGGAAGCAGAGCACGGGGCCCTGGCCCGCTGGCTGGCGGAGACCGGCGTCGCGCAGGCCGCGCTCCGTCGTGCCAACGGCCTGAGCCTCGTGCGCCGCGAGGGCGCACTGCCGGGGGCCGCCAACTGGACCCACCAGTATGCCGACGCGGCCAATACCGTGGTGTCGCGGGACGACCGCGTGCGCCTGCCCCTGGGCATCCTGTGGTTCGGCGGCTCCTCGCACGAGAAAACCCTGCCGCGCCACGGCCACGGCCCGAGCCACCTGGTGGTGGACGGCCGGCTCTTCATCGAAGGCCCCGACGGCCTGCGGGCCATGGACATCTATACGGGCCGCGTGCTCTGGGATGTCGTGCTGCCGGGCCTCGGTGAGGCGTTCGACAACACGGAGCACCAGCCGGGCGCCAACGCCCTGGGCAGCAACTACGTGGCCACCTCGGACAGCCTCTACGTGGCCTATGGCAAGACCTGCCTGCGCCTCGACCCCGCCACGGGCGCGCGACTGGCCGAGTTTGCCCTCCCGCGCCTCGACGAGCGCGACACCCTGCCCCGCTGGGCCTACCTGACCGTGTGGAACGACCTCCTCGTCGCCGGCACCTCGCCGACGGACTTCGACAGCGACCCGGAGTTTTCGCGGGACGAGCTCGCCCGCGTCAGCAAGACGGATGTCGGGGAGCTCTTGCGCTGGCTCGGCAGCCTGCGAGGCTTCACCTTGCCCCCCAAGCTCAAGGGCGAGCACGAGGCGGAGTTCCTCGCCAGAGCGCTCAATCTGCTGCTGAGCCACAAGGCTCTGGCCGACCTGTTGCCCGAGGCGCCCACGAAGAAGGCGCTTTCCCTCGAGAACTCCATCGCCTCGCACCTGAGGAGCCGGGCCAAGGCCGGCGTGGCGGACCGGGAACTCAAGCGCCTCAACCGCCTGCTCCTCGAAGAACACGCCCCCGCCCTACCGCGGAAGCGGGTGCTCGCGGGCAAGCCCGACATCTACAGCGGCACCTCGAGCCAGTGGCTCGTGGCGATGAACCGCCTGAGCGGCCAAGTGCTGTGGACGCTGCGCGCCCGCGACGGCTTCCTGCACAACAGCCTCGCGCTGGGGGGCGACAAGCTCTTCTGCATCGACCGCCTGCCCGAGGGCATCGTGAAGTCGCGGCGCCTGCGTGGCGACGCCGACAAGCCGCAGTCACGCCTCCTCGCGCTGGAGGCCCGCACGGGCAAGCCGCTGTGGAGCACCACCGAGAACGTCTTCGGCACCTGGCTCGCCTACTCCGAGGAGCACGACGTGCTGCTCCAGGCCGGCCGCGCCTCGCGCGACATGCTGCCCGAGCCGTCGAAGCGAATGAGCGCCTACTCGGGCGACGACGGCACGCTGCTGTGGGACAAGCCGCACCGCCACGAGGGCCCCTGCATGCTTCACGGCGACACGATCATCACGCAGGACGCGGCCTACGATCTCCTGAGCGGCGAGCCCCGCACCCGCCGGCACCCGTTGACCGGCGAGGAGATTCCCTGGAAGTTCGCCCGCAACTACGGATGCGGCACCGCGATTGCCGGCCAGCACCTGCTCACCTTCCGCTCGGCGGCCGCCGGGTACTTCGACCTCGCGCGCGACGGCGGCACGGGCAACTTCGGGGGCTTCCGCTCCGGCTGCACCTCGAACCTGATCCCTGCCGGCGGCGTGCTCAGCGCCCCCGACTACACGCGCACCTGCACGTGCAGCTACCAGAACCAGTGCTCGCTGGCCCTCGTCCACACCCCCGAGGTGGAGACGTGGACGTTCCAACACCTCAAACGCAGTGACGAGCCGGTCCGCCGGGTGGGCATCAACCTGGGCGCGCCCGGCGACCGGCTGGCCGACAACGGCACCCTATGGCTCGATTTCCCAAGGGTGGGCGGCCCCTCGCCCCATGTGCCCGTGGCGTTCGAGCCCGAGGAGGTCGAGTGGTTCACGCACCACTCCTCGCGGGTGCAGGGCGACGGGCTCAAGTGGGTGGCCGCTTCGGGCGCTCGGGGGCTCCGAGCGCTGACGATCACTCTCGCGGGCCGCCTCACCAAGTGGCGGCGCGAGCACCCCACGCTCCTCAGCCGGTGGCTGGGCCGCGCCGGCGGCTCCAACTCGCCCCCCCACTGCTACACCGTGCGGCTGCACTTCGTGGAGCCGGGCGCCGCGCGGCCGGGCGACCGGGTGTTCTCCGTGTCGCTACAGGGCGAGACTGTGATCGATGCCCTCGACATCGCCGCCGAAGCCGGCGGCCCCTGGCGGCCGCTGGTCCGGGAGTTCCGCAACGTCGAGGTCAGCGACGAGTTGCGCGTCGAGCTCACGCCGGCGCGCGCCGCCCCCCTGCCGGAGACGGTGCTCTGCGGCATTGAGCTGGTGGCGGAACCGTAGCCGGCAGTGGTATAATGGCGGAGGCCGCCAGGAGCAAGGGAGACCGCCTGTGAGAGTGGCTGTGGGGTCGGATCACGCGGGGCGCCCGGCCAAGCTGCGCGCCATCGAGGCCCTCAAGGAACTCGGCTGCGAGGTGGACGACGTGGGCACCCACACCGACGCCTCGTGCGATTACCCCGACTATGCCGCGGAGGTGGCCCGCCGCGTGGCGGGTCGCCAGGCCGACCTGGGCGTGCTATGCTGCGGCACCGGGCTGGGCATGTCGATCACGGCCAACAAGGTGCCCGGCATCCGCGCGACCGTGTGTTGCAGCGATTTCATGGCCGAGATGGCCCGCCGCCACAACGACGCCAACATCCTGTGCCTGGGGAGTCGGGTGCTGGACGATCGGATGATCGGGGAGCTGGTCCGGCGGTTCGTGCGCACGCCGTTCGACGGGGGCCGGCACACCCGCCGGCTCCGGAAGATCGCCGAGCTGGAGCGCACGCTGCCCCTGCCCTAGTGTCTGTGCGGAAATCCACGCGGGCTGCGTTGCCGGCGCCAGCGGGGCGGATGCAAGGCGCTCCGACGCAGGCGATACTACGGAGCGCATCGCTGAGGAATCGCAACGCGGCAGACGCCCCGCTGACGCCACGGGGGCTCTTGCAGCGGCAAGGCGGCAAGCGCCCCGCTTGCGGTGGGTTGCTACTTCGCCGGTGTGGGCGCCGGCGCCTTCGGGGCCTCGCCCTTGGCGGGAGGCTCCTCGCTCTTCTGGCCGAGTTGCGCGGTGAGCTGCACGTTGCCCTCGAAGGTCACGAGCTGCTTGTCGCGGTGGTAGGTGATCAGGTCGGCTCGTGCCTGGTCTTTGCCGAAGTGCACGACCGGCTGGGCCTCGGGCGTGCCGTGAAGGATGACCATGCCCGTGGTGGCATCGTAGGTGGCCTTGTCGCATTCGGCCGTGCGCGCGTCGGGGGCAAGCTGGAGCGGGGGGCGGGCCGTGGTGCGCTGCGTGATGGGCACCACGGTGTAAAGGCGCACGTGCCCGGTGGCCGTCATCTTCCGGAACTCGCTGGTCTTCTCGTCGAGGTCCGCCACCACAGCGTCGGCGTCAATGCGCATGTCGCCCTTGATGATGGTGGCGTTGCCGGTGATGCGCGCGATGTTCTCTCCCTGGAGGTAGTGGATGCGGTCGGCCCACACGTGGAGGGGCTCGGCCGGCCTCGGGGGTTCGGTCCCCTTGCCGGCTGCGGCCTTCTCGGGGGCCTTCTTCTCGGGCGCGGGCGACTCGGCCTTCGTTTCGCCGGCGATGAGCGGCCCGCCGAGCGCCACGATGCATGCCACGGCGGCTGCCCAACCGATGACGCACCATCTAGACATCCACGACCCCTCGATGGCTAGCGGGTCAGCCGGCTGTCGAGTCCCAGCAGGCTGGCCTCGCGGGTGAGAATGGGCTGAACCACGCGGCGGAGGAACTCGTCCACCTGTTGCGGCGCGCGGCCCGCGAGTTGCTGGCCGCCGGCGAGGGCGTCCACGCGGTCGCGCACGGCGGCAAACGCCTCGTCCGCCTTCAGGCGCTCGATCAGATCGCTTTCGAGCCCCTCCTCGGTCATGCGGCGGCGGGCCTCCCAGGCGTGCTGGCGCAGGCGCTCGTGGAGTTGCTGGCGGTCGCCGCCGGCCTTCACGGCGGCCATCAGCAGGCGCTCGGTGGCCATGAAGGGCGCCTCGCGGCGCAGGCGGGCCTCGATCACCTTCGGGTGCACCACGAGCCCGCGGGCCACGTTGGTGGCGATCAGCAGGATCGCGTCGGCGGCCAGAAACGCCTCGGGGATGGCAATGCGGCGGCCCGCCGAGTCGTCGAGCGTGCGCTCGAGCCACTGCGTGGCGGCCGTGAGCGGCGCGGTGAGCGCCGTGGCGATCAGGTGGCGCGCGAGGGAGCCGATGCGTTCGCTCCGCATCGGGTTCCGCTTGTGGGGCATGGCGGACGAGCCGATCTGGGTCTTCTCGTGCGGCTCCTCGACCTCCTGGAGGTGTTGAAGGAGGCGGACGTCGTTCGACATCTTGGCGGCCGACTGGGCGATGCCCACGAGCGCGTTGAGCACCGTGGTGTCAATCTTCCGCGTGTAGGTTTGCCCGCTGACGGGCACCACGTGGCGGAAGCCCATCTGGCGGGCCACGAGCGCGTCGAGCTTGCGCACCTTGGCGTGGTTGCCCTCGAAGAGCTCGAGAAAGCTGTCCTGGGTGCCCGTGGTGCCCTTCGCGCCGCGGAAGGGCAGCCACTCGCTCACGCGGACGATCTCCTCGTAGTCGAGCACGAAGTCGTAGAGCCACAGGCAGGCGCGCTTGCCCACGGTGGTGGGCTGGGCCGGCTGGAAGTGGGTGAAGCCCAGGGTGACCAGGGCGCGGTGCTCGGCGGCGAAGCGGGCGAGGGCGTCCAGCAGGTTCACGAGCTTGGCGCGCAGCAGCCCCAACCCCTCGCGCATGGCGATCAGGTCGGCGTTGTCGGTGACGTAGCAGCTCGTCGCCCCGAGGTGGATGATCGGCCTGGCCGTCGGGCACTGGGCGCCGAAGGCGTGCACGTGGGCCATCACGTCGTGGCGGAACTGGGCTTCGAGGCGTTCGGCCTCGGCGAAGTCAATATCGTCCAGGTGGGCGCGCATCTCGGCGAGCTGCGCGTCGGTGATGGCCAGGCCCAGCTCCTTCTGGCTCTCGGCCAGGGTGAGCCACAGCCGGCGCCAAGTGGAGTGCTTGCGCTGCGGCGAGAAGACGGCGCTCATGGTCCGGCTGGCGTAGCGGGTGACCAGCGGGTTGTCATATTGCTCGTAGTCGGCCACGGCCAGGGGTCTCCTCGCTAGGCGCGCTGGCACGCCGGCATCGGGTACGTGGCGTTGCCCCAGTGGTTGCGCACGCAGTCGCAGCACGTGCCGCGGTTGCCGCACGCCTCGTAGTCGCAGGGGCAGAACTCCAGGTTCGCCGCGTGGCGGCCGCATTGGGCGGGCGCAATGCCCTTGAGGGAGCGCGTGGCGGCGGGGCGCTCGGCGCCGCGCAGGCAGAAGCTCTTCTGCCCCTTGGCCGCGTGGTTCTGCACGCACAGGCAGCAGATGCCACGACGCTCGCACGCCTCGTTGGGGCACGGGCACATCTGAAGGTTCACTGGGCGGTTCGGGCACTCGGCGGTAGCGGCCATGGCCGGCACGGCTCCTTTGTCCAGGCGTGAGCGCGGGGTCGCCACTGTGTTATATGATAGGGAAGCGGGTGGATCGGTTCAAGCGCCACTTGACTTTTCGGGCCGTCGGGCGCATCATTGCGTGCAGTCGTCGCGGGCGCGGCGAGCGGGGCGGCGCGGTACCGCCCAAGGCGTTGTGAAGGAGACTCTGGAGATGCTCACGCGCGGGATCAGGGTGCTGCTGGGTGTGCTGATGATCGCCGGGCTATCGGGCCGCGCCCTCGCGGCCGAGGGGGATGCGCCGAAGAAGGAGGAGCCGGCCGCCAAGGAGAAGGCGGTAGACGAATTCCGGTCCGTCAGCTCCAAGCTGGCCGCGGCCCAGAGGAAGTTCATCCAGAGCAAGCCTGAGCTCGCCGAGGCCTACAAGCAATTCGCTGAGCGCCGCAAGCAGCTCGACAGGGAAGAGGCCGAGTTCATGGCCAAGCTCCGCACAATGTCGCCCGAGATTGACGAGCTGGCCAAGAAGAAGGAGGAGCTGGAGGCCGAGCGCAAGCGCAAGGACGAGGAGGCCCGCAAGGCCAAGGGCGCCCCGAAGGCCAAGGGCAACTAGCCGGCGCCGGGCGGCTTCCGGCCTCCTGGCACGTGGTTCGGGTTCCGGTTGCGAGGCGGCGCGCCACTCGTTGTGCGCCGCCTCGGCGTTCCGCCCCAACGCGCGGTTGCCGGCAATCGCCCTACCCGTATAATGATTAAGCAGCATCGTTGGGCTGGGACCTCCCGTCGCGCTCTCCCCGCCGATCGTGCGGCAGGTCCGCCTGACGTCCGCAGGAGGCGGCGACGCGATGGTGCATCTCGACGGCGTCACCAAGCGCTACCAAGGCCCGCAGGGCGAAGTGCGCGCGCTCGACGCCGTGAGCCTGCGCGTGGAGGCCGGCGAGTTCCTGGCCATCCGAGGGGCCAGCGGCAGCGGCAAGTCAACCCTCCTACTTACCATCGGCGCGATGGTCCGCCCCACGGCGGGGCGGGTGATGGTCGCAGGGACCGACCTCTATGCGCTCTCGCCCAGCGAACGGGCGCGGTTCCGCGCCGAGAACATCGGCTTCGTCTTCCAGCTCTTCCACCTGGTGCCCTACCTCAGCGTGCTCGAGAATGTGCTGCTGCCCACCCTCGCCGTGCGCAGCGCCGACGACAGCACCGCGAAGGCCACGGCGCTGCTCGAGCGGTTCGGCCTGTCGCACCGCATGCATCACAGGCCCTCCGAGCTAAGCATCGGCGAGCGCCAGCGCGCGGCCATGGCTCGAGCGCTGCTCAATCGCCCCAGGCTCATCCTCGCCGACGAGCCGACCGGCAACCTCGACCCCGACAATGCCACCGAAGTGATGAATCACCTCGCCGAGTTCCACCGCGAGGGAGCCACCATCGTGGTCGTGACCCATGAGGAACTCGCCGCCCGGTACGCGCAGCGCACCGTGCTGATCCGCGACGGGAGGATCGTGACCCCAAATGCATGAGACGAAGGGAGCAGCCGAAGTGGGACCACGCCAACGAGTTCGATGCCTCGCATGGACGGCTATCACGGCCCTCGTCAGCCTGCTCGCCAGTTGCGGCAAGGACGAGGCGCCCCCGGGCAAGCAACCCCTGGTGTGCTACGTGGGCGGCACGATGCGGCCCGTGATGGAGGAGCTGGCCAGGCGCTACGAGGCCGAGACAGGCCAGCCCGTGCAGTTCGACTTCGGCGACTCGGGCGCTCTGCTCATCAAGATCGAACAGGCCAAGCGCGGCGACCTCTATGTGTGCCACGACCCCTTCGCCGGCGGCGCGCAGGCCAAGGGCCTCGCCGAGCAGGTGTGGACGATGGCCTCGCTCACCCCCACCATCGCCGTCACCAAGGGCAACCCGAAGGGCATCAAGGGCTTGCGCGACCTGGCACAGCCCGGGCTACGGATCGGCCTCACCGACGAGAAGTACTCGACCCTCGGCCACCTCAACCCCGTGATGTTCGACAAGGCCGGCCTCCGCAAGGAGATCGAGGCCAACGTCGTCACCCGCACGCGCATGGGCGGCGAGGTCGCCAACGCCGTCGCCCTCGGCAACCTCGACGCCACGATCGTGTGGGACGCCGTCGCCCACCTGCGCCGCGAGAAGCTCGATGCGGTGCCGATCGAGCCCGCGTTCCTGCTCCAGTCGGGCGTGGACGCGGTCACCACGCCCACGTTCGGCGTGATCGACATGGGGTGCATCAAGGTCACCATCGCCACCCTCAAGTGCTCGAAGCAGCCCGAAGCGGCGGCTGCGTTCGCCAAGTACGTGGCCTCCCCGAAGGCTGGCGAGGTCTTCGCCGCCTTCGGCTTCTCGCCCGCGCCCACCGCCGGCGAGCCCACCGGCCCCGCCGCCACGAAGGAACCCGCAGAAACCAGCGGCGGCCTGCATCTCTACTGCGGCGCCGGCATCCGCCCCCCCGTGGCCGAGGCCATCGAGGCATTCCGCAAGGAGACGGGCATCACCATCCACTGCGACTACGCCGGCTCCGGCACCCTCCTGTCCAACATGAAGGCATCGAAACGCGGCGACCTGTACCTGCCCGGCGAGTCCGAGTACGTGGACCGCGCCCAGGAACTGGGCCTGATCGCCTCGCGCCAGGACGTGTGCTACTGGATCCCCGTCATCCTCGTGCCCAAGAATAACCCGAAGGAGATCAAGACGCTTCAGGACCTCGCCAAGCCTGGCGTGCGCCTGGGCCTCGGCAACCCCGAGGCCTGCGCCATCGGCCAGATCTGCGTCAAGCTCTTCCAGAAGAACAACATCCCCCCCGACGCCATCCAGGCCAATACCAAGGTCCAGACCCTCACGGTCCACGAACTCGGCATGCAGGTGAAGCTCGGCCAGCTCGACGCCGCGATCGTGTGGGACGCCATCGCCGCCTACTATGCCAGCGACGCCGACGCCATCGCCATTCCGAGCGACAAGAACGTCATCTCGCGCGTGGCCATCGGCATCCTGAGCTTCTCGAAGAACCGCGAGAGGGCGCAGCGGTTCGTGGACTTCCTGGTGAGTGACGCCGGCAGAGCGATCTTCGCCAGGCACCACTACACAACCACCCCCCCTGCACAGTGAGCGGCCCCTTGTTCAGGCGCGCGACCCCCATTGAAGCCCGCCGCGGCCCTGTTGCCGGCCCTTCGGTTACCCTCTTTTCGGTCGTCACCCTGGCGTTCGTGGCGGCGTTCCTGCTCATCGTGGCGACGCTGATCGTCACCAACATCTGCTACACGGACCTGGGGGCCTTCCGCGAAGCGCTCGCCTCGCGCGAGGTCCGCCACGCCATGTGGTTGAGCGTCGTCACCTCCCTCACCTCGGTCGCCATCATCGTCCTCTTCGCCGTGCCCGTGGGCTACGCCCTGAGCCGCTACAGGTTCCCCGGCCACGCCATCGTAGACACGCTGGTGGACCTGCCCATCGTGGTGCCGCCCATCGTCGTCGGCCTTCTGCTGCTCGCGTTCTTCAGCACCCCGGTGGGCCGCTGGATCGAGGGGCTGGGCATCGAGTTCGTCTTCACGGTGCCGGGCATCATCCTGTGCCAGTTCGTGGTCTCGGCCTCCTTCGGCATCCGCACGGCGGCCGCGGCGTTCGACAGCGTGGACCGCCGCCTCGAGGACCTGGCTCTCACGCTGGGCTGCACGCGCGGCCAGGCCTTCCGCCGCGTGGCGCTGCCCATGGCCCGCAACGGCATCGTGGCCGGGGCCATCGTGGCCTGGGCGCACGTCGTCGGCCTCTACGGGCCGCTCATGGTCTTCGCCGGCACCACGCGCATGAAGACCGAGGTCCTGCCCTCCACCATCGCCCTCGAGCTCTCCATCGGCCGCCTCGAGGTGGCGCTGGCCGTGGCCCTCCTCATGCTGGCCGCGGCCACGCTGGCCCTCGTCCTCGTGCACGCCCTGGCCCCGGGGCGGAGGTGGCTGAACCGATGATCCGCGTGCGCGGCCTCTCCCTCCGCATCGGCGCCTTCGCGCTCCACGACCTCTCCCTCGAGGTCCCAGCGGGCGACTACTTCATCCTCCTCGGCCCCACCGGCTCGGGCAAGACGCTCTTCATCGAGTGCCTGTGCGGCCTGATCCGCCCCGATGGCGGCGCCATCGAGATTGACGGGCGCGACGTCACCCGCCTCGCCCCGCGCCTGCGCGGCATCGGCTATGTGCCCCAGCACCAGGGCCTCTTCCCCCACCTCACCGTGGCCGACAACATTGCCTTCCCCCTCAAGGCGCGCGGCGTGTCGCCCGCCGAGATCGCGGCCAGCACCGCGCCCCTCATCGAGCTCCTCGGCATCGGCGGCCTGGCCGCGCGCTGGCCGGCTCACCTCAGCGGCGGCGAGCGCCAGAAAGTGGCCCTCGCCCGCGCCCTCGCCTCGCGGCCCAACGTGCTGCTGCTCGATGAGCCCGTGAGCGCCCTCGACGAAGCAGGCCGCGAACGCCTCTGCGCCGACCTCCGCCGCATCCACCAGGAACTCCGCGTCACCACCCTCCACGTCAGCCACAGCGTCGAGGAGGCCCTCAGTGTCGGGAGCCGGGCCGGCGTGCTCCGCGACGGCTCGGTGATCCAGACCGGCCCCCTCACCGACCTCCTCCGCCGCCCGGGGAGCGAGTTCGTCGCCCGCTTCTTCCGCACCGAGAACATCATCGCCGCCACGGCCACCCCCCTGCCCCACGGCGGATGCGAGCTGGCCCTCGCAGGCCACCGCCTGCGCGCCCACGCGCGCCGCGAGGGAACCGTCACCTTCGTCATCCGCCCCGAGTGCCTCATCGTTCACCCCGCCGACCACGCGGCGCCCAACAGCCTGCCCGCCACCCTCAGGCACATCAGCGACCGAGGCCCCTACTTGCGCCTCGAGTTCGACGCCGGCGTGCCCCTGGTCGCCTACGTCACGGCCGGCGCCCAAGGCTACGCGGAGGGTCGCCCCTACCGCCTCGCCCTCCCCCCCGAGGCCATCCACATCCTCCCCGCCTGACGTTCCTCCGCCCCCGGTTGCCCGCCAATCGCCTGTTCTCGGCCTTACACCCATACTTGCTCATCGTCCACACACGGCGGGTATGGCTGGAACCTCGGCAATCGCCCATTCTCCCCATTCCGTCCATACTTGCTCACTCTCCCCCCCACAGGGGTGAGCAAGTATGGGCGCGTGCCCCTGCCACGGCCCCCAGCAGGCACCTCTTCGCCACACGAATTGCCATCGCATGTCGTAACATACCGCAGCCGCGTGTCTTACGATCTCAGCGCGTGCCAGGCACAGAGGGGCGGAAGGCGCCTTTCTCCCTTTCCTCGTCCCTACGCTCTGCGTGGGGACGGCTTCTTGGCCGCTCCGCTGCCTCTTCTTCTTCGGGGAAGAATAGACGCGGGAGCGTCCGCCTCTCCGCCCCCACGCGGAGCGTAGGGGCGAGAAAGAGAAGGCGACGGAGCGACGGGGCGAGAAAGAGAAGGTGGCAGAGCGTAGGGGCGAGCATGAGAGCCGCCCCTCCCGAACGTTCCAATGCGTTCGGCAGGGTAAGGTCCCCAGCGCCCGCCCTGCCCGTTACCCTCCCGAACGCATTGGAACCTTCGGGAGGGAGGCCCCAGGCATGGCAACGCCTCCCCGCACGCCGAGGTTGCTTGACAGTGCTCCGGCCGCCGGCTACACTGCCCTCGGTGCCAACGGCATTCGCCTTGGCCAGAGGGGCAGGCATGCGCGTCGTCTACTCCATCGGCTCGCGCCTCGCCGGCGGCGGCATCGGGACCACCGCGTATCACGCCGCCCGAGGCATCTGGCGGGCCGGGCACCTCACCCGCCTCTTCTGCCTCGGCTATGAGCCCAACGACATCCCCGCCGACCTCATCCGGCCGCTCTGGTTCCCCTCGCGCCGCTACCTGCGCCTGCCTGTGCACATGTATTGGCGGCTGAAGGATGCCTCGTTCGACCGCCGAGCGGCCAGGCGGCTGCCGGAGGGCTTCGACGTCTTCCACGGCTGGAACTCCCACTGCCTGGCGAGCCTGGCGCGCGCGAAGGAGCGCGGGGCGTTGACCTTCGTCGAGCGCGGCTCGGCCCACGCCGCCGCGCAGGCGCGCCTCCTGGAGGGCGAGCACGCCCGCTTCGGCCTCCGCCCGCCCCGGGCGATGCGGCGGCTGGTCGAGCGGTGCGTGGCCGAGTACGAAGCGGCGGATTTCGTTCACGTGCCCAGCTCGTTCTGCCGCCAGAGCTTCATTGACGAGGGCTTCCCCGCGCAGAGGCTGGTGCAGAGCCCGTATGGCGTGGACCCGTCGCGGTTCGCGCCCGGCCCCGAGCCCGACAGGTTCACCGTGCTCTTCGTCGGCGAGATCGGGCTTCGCAAGGGCGTCCTCGACCTGCTCGAGGCCTGGGCCCGGCTGCGCCTGACCGACAGCCGCCTGGTGCTGCTGGGGGGAATCGAGCCGGCGATTGCGCCGCGCGTCGAGGAGTTCCGCCGCCGCACCGCGTTCGAGACGCCGGGCTTCGGCCACGACATGCCCGCGGCCTACGCGGGCGCCTCGGTGCTCGCGCTGCCGGCCATCGAGGACGGTTTCCCCCTCGTCGTCCTCGAGGCGATGGCGAGCGGCCGCCCCGTCATCGTCTCGGAGAACACGGGCTCCAAGGATGCCGTCGAGAACGGCGTGCACGGCTTCGTGGTGCCGATTCGCTCGCCCGACGCGATTGCCGAGAGCCTCCAGTGGCTGCACGACCGCCCGGCCGAGCGCGCGGCGATGGGCGCCGCGGCCCGCCAGCGGGCCGAGCAGTTCCCCTGGCAGCGCCACGGCGCCGATCTGGTGGCCCTCTACGAGAGCGCGCGGCGATGAGCGATCCCTCGGCAAACGCGGGGCAGGTCCTGAGCCGGCAAGCCGTGCGCGGGACCCTCGCCGTGTTCGCGGGCAACACGGTGACGCGGCTCGTCGGCCTGGCCGGCTCGCTCTACCTGCTCTACAAGGTCGGCGTTGAAGACTTCGGCGTCGTGGCCTACGCGGCCTCGCTCGTCGCCCTGTGCGATGCCGCCAGCAACTGGGGCTTCGCCCAGGCCGCCATCCATCGGCGGGAGCGGGTGGACGAGACGTTTGCGACGTTCCTCGTGCTGCGTGTGGCGATGCTGCTGGGCGTGCTCGGCATCCTGGCCGCGGGGTCGGCCGTATTCCGCCAAGCCCTCTCGCAGCGGACCCACTTCGGCGTGCTCGCCGCGCTGGCCGCCGCGGCGCTCTGCGACGCGGCCTCCGACGTGCAGACCGCCCGGCTCGCCCGCGCGCTGCGCTTCGGGCGGGTGATGGCCGCCGACGTGGCCAGCGCCCTCGCGGCCACGGCGGCCGCCGTGGGCCTGGCGGCCCTGGGCCAGGGCCTCTGGGCGCTCGTGGCTCAGCGCGTGCTCCACGCCCTCGTGCGCGCGGTCGCCCTCGCCTGCCTGGGCGTGGTGGAGCCGATCCGCATCGGCTTCCACGCGCAGGATGCGCGCTGGCTCCTGCGGTTCGCGCTGCCGCTGTGGTTCGGCAGCCTGGCGACGGCCTGGGTGCTCAAGTATGATGACCTCGTGGTCGGACAGCTTCGGGGCACGGCGGCCCTCGGCTACTACGACCGCGCCTACTGGCTCGCCCTGCTGCCGCTGGCCTTCGTGACCGGGGTGTTGACGCGGGTATCCTTCCCGCTGTATGCTCGCTTACAGGGCGACCGCGCGCAGTTGTCCGAGGCGTTTCGGATCGTGTCGGGCGCGACGCTTCGGCTGGCCGGGCCGCTCGCCCTCGGGTTGGCGCTGGCGCTGCCGGATTTCCTCGTGGTCGCCCGATTGGAGCGGTGGCTGCCCATGACCCCGCTGGTTCGCTGGCTCCTCCTCTACGCGATCCTGAGGCCCCTGATGGACGATGCGGGCGGGCTGCTCACCGCGGTCGGGCGGCCGAAGACGTGCGGGCACACGCTCGTGGGCCAGGCGCTCGCGCTGCTGGCCCTCTGCCCGCTCTTCACCTGGCGCTGGGGGGCCCAGGGCGCCGCCGCGAGCGTGGGCCTCGTCGTCCTGGTCGGCCTCGCGCTCTGGTACGCACGCTTCCTGCCGCGCGTGGTGGACATCGCCTATGCCCACATGCTCCTGTGGCCCCTGTTGGGCCTGGGCGCGGCGGGCGCGGCGGCACTCGCCTTCGAGAGAGCGTCCGGCCTCGGCCCAGGCCTGGCCTCCGGCGTGGCCAAACTCGCCGCGGTCGGCCTCGTCTACGTCGCCGCTCTTCTCGCCCTTGACGGACGCCAGACGCTCGCCGACCTGCGTTCGCTCCGGCGGCATCTGTGGGCAGCTTCCCCACAGTCTCGCGGCGAGGTTCCCAGCGATGCCTGAGTCCCTGCGCATCCTCATCGCCATAGACAACTTCCACCCGCTCATCGGCGGCGCCGAGCACGCCGCGTTCGAAACGGGCGCGGCCCTGGTGCGGCGCGGCCACGGCGTGGACGTGTTGACGATGCGCAAGCGCCCCGAGTGGCCGTCGCAGGAGGAGATGGCCGGGCTGCGCATCTTCCGCTTCGGCGAGCGCGTGCCGCCTCGCCCCTTCGGCCGCCTGCTCTACGAGCGCGCCAACGCCACAGCCGCCCGCCGCTACCTGGATGAGCACCTGAGCCGCGAACCCTACGACCTGTTGCTCCTCCAGCCCATCGTCACTGCCTACGGCGCGCTGCGGTCCCGCGCGCGGCGCCGCGCCGTCGCCGCCTACTGCTTCTACGCCCCGCTGGCCGAAGAGCACCGGAACGCCGTGCGGGGCCTGCTGCCGCCCGGCCTGCGCGGCTGGCGCCGGCAGGCGCTCCTGTTCTCGGGCGCCTGGACCGCGCATCGGCGGGCCCTCGGGCAGCGGACCGCCATCGAGGCGGCCGACGCCGTGGTGTGCCCCAGCGAGTACTCGCGCGGCCTGCTGGCCGACGCGTTCCCAGGCGTCGCCACCCAGCACGCCTGCATCATTCCGCTGGGCGTGGACGCCGCCCGCTTCCGCCCCGCCGACGACCGCCAGGCCGTCCGCGCGCGCCTCGGCTGGGCGCCCGACGAGCACGTGCTGCTGTGCGTCCGCCGCCTCGTGCCGCGCATGGGCATCGGCGAACTCATCCGCGGCTTCGGCCTGGCCGCCGCACGGCGCCACGACCTGCGCCTCGTCATCGGCGGCGTCGGGCCCCTCGGCCCCCGGTTGCAGGACCTGGCGAAGACGGCCGGCGGCCGCGTGGACTTCCTGGGCCTGCTGCCCCCCGACGACCTGCCCCGATACCTCCAGGCAGCCGACCTCTTCGTGCTGCCCTCGCTGACCCTCGAGGCCTTCGGCCTCGTGACCACCGAGGCCCTCGCCTGCGGCACCCCGGTGCTCGCCACCTCGCGGTGCGCGGCGCCCGAAATCCTCGGGCCGCTCGACCCGCGCCTCCTGATGTCGGGCACGGACCCCGCGGCCATTGCGGACTCTATTCTCGGGCCCGGCCTCGACGTGATCCACGAGCCCGGCTTCCGCGACCGATGCCGGGCCTACGCCGTGGAGCGCTTCCCCTGGGACCGCACGGCCCAGGGGCTCGAGGAACTCGTCTCCCAACTCCGCGCGAAGGCAGGCGATGCCGGATGAAGGCTCAGGGCGCCCCAGTGCCAACGCCGCGCGACCCCAGGCCCCCGCTCCGCGTGCTCTACGTGACCGACACCGGCGGCGAGCTGGGCGGGGCCGAGCGCAGCCTGCTCTCCCTCGTCGAGCATCTCGACGCCACCCGATACCAGCTCCACGCGCTGCTCTTCGAGGAGGGGCGGTTCGCCACGCTGCTGCGCAACGCGCGCGTGGCCGTGGTCGTCGCGCGCCTGGGGCTGATCGCGCGCACGCGGAATCCCCTCAAGCTGATGCTCTACGCGTTCCGATTCGCGCAGGGCGCCCTGCGCCTCGCGTGGGTCATCCGCCGCCGCAGGATACAGGTGGTGCACATCAACAAGAACACGCTCGCCGTGCACGCTATCCCGGCCGCACGGCTCGCCGGCGCCGCCTGCGTGTGGCACGTGCGAAACCCCGTGAGCCACTTCGGCCGCATCGGCGCCTGGCTGGTGCGCCGCTGCAACCACCTGCTCTGCGTGTCGGAGAGCATCGCCGCGCCCTTCCGCCGCCAGTTCCCCGAGTCGGGTGCCAAGATCACCCTCGTGCCCGAGGGCGTGGACCCGGCGCCCTACGCCAACCGCCAGGCCGGCCTGACGCTTCGCCGCGACCTGGGCATTCCCCCCCACGCCTGCGTCATCGGCACCGTGGGCAGGATCACGCCGTGGAAAGGCCAGGACGATTTCCTGCGCGCCGCGGCCCTCCTGGCCGGCCGCCACCCCGAGGCGCGCTTCCTCGTCGTCGGCGACTGCGTGTCCAGCCCCGCCGAGGTCTCCGCCGACGCGGCCTTCCGCGACCGCCTCCACGCCCTCGCCGCCGAGCTGGGCATTGCTGAGCAGGTGATCTTCACCGGTTTCCACCACGACGTGCCGGCCGTGATGAACGCGCTCGACGTCTTCGTCCTCCCCTCCCACGAGGAGCCTTTCGGGATCGTGCTGCTGGAGGCCATGGCCGCCTCACGCCCCATCGTGGCCACGGCCGCCGGCGGCGTGCCCGACATCGCACGGGACGGCCACGAGGCGCTCCTCGTGCCGCCCCGCGACCCGGGGGCCCTGGCGGCCGCCATCGCACGGTTGCTCAGCGACGCCCAGCTCGCCGCCGCGCTCGCAGAGGCTGCGCTCGCGCGCGTCACGGCCGAGTTCCCCCTCTGGCGCCACGCGGCCATCGTGCGCGAGGTCTACAGCGCCCTGGTTCCCGAGCCGTGAGCCATCCCGGAGGCTGAGCATGGCCAAGGTGCTCCTCATCAACCCGCCCGCCGAGCACACCCTCGTGGGGAACAACCCCAAGTTCCTCGACGAGGAGCGGGGCCACAACCCGCCCCTCGGCCTCCTCTACCTCGCCGCCATGCTCGAGGAGCGCTCTGAACACGCCGTCTGCGTGATTGATGCTCAGGCCGAGGAACTGTCCTACGAGAAGCTGGCGGAGCACGTGGCCGGCGAGGCCCCCGACCTCGTGGGCATCACGGCCATGACCTTCACCCTCCTCGACGTGCTGCGCACGGTCGGCATCGTGCGGCAGGCGGCACCCCAGGCCCGCGTCGTCCTCGGCGGCCCGCACGTCCACCTCTACCCGCGCGAGACCGTCGCCCTGCCGGGCGTAGACTTCGCCATCCTGGGCGAAGGCGAGCACAGCATTGTCGCCCTGGCCGACCGGCTGAATGAGCCCGAGCGATGGAGCGAGGTCCCTGGCCTGGCCTACCATGCAGATTCCACATCCCAGATTCCAGATTCCAGATTGAAATCGCAAACCGCAAATCGGCAATCGCAAATCATCGTGAACGACGCGCCGGGTCTCATCGAAGACCTCGACACGCTCCCCTTCCCCGCCCGCGACCTGGTGCCCTTCCGCCGCTACTCGTCGGTCCTCGCCCGCCGCCAGCCGATCACCACGATGTTCACCAGCCGCGGCTGCCCCTATCGCTGCACCTTCTGCGACAGGCCGCACCTCGGCAAGAAGTTCCGTGCACACTCGCCGAAGTACGTCGTGGACGAAATGCAGTCCTGCGTCGAGATGGGCATCCAGGAGTTCCTCCTCTACGACGACACCTTCACCGTCCGCCCCCAGCGCGTGCTCGACATCTGCGCGGAGATTCAGCGGCGCGGACTCGACATCGGCTGGGACATCCGCGCCCGCGTGGACACGGTGGACGAGGAGCTGCTGAAGGCCCTTCGCGCCGCCGGCTGCGAGCGCATCCACTACGGCGTCGAGGCCGGCGACGACCATTTCATGCAAGTCCTCAGCAAAGGCATCACCGTCGAGGAAGTCCGCAAGGCATTCCGCCTCACCAAGCGGGCCGGCATCTCCACCCTCGCCTACTTCATGATCGGCATCCCCGGCCAGACCGAGGCCGACGTGAGGAACACCTTCCGCCTCGCCCGCCAGCTCGACCCCGACGTCGTCCACATCACCATCCTCACCCCCTTCCCAGGCACCGAAATCTACCGCCAGGCGTTGGAGCAAGGCGTCTACGCCAGCGACCACTGGCTCGACTTCGCCCGCGAGCCAAAGGAGGGCTTCCAGCCCCTCTACTGGACGAAGGAGCTTGGCCGCGAGCGGCTCGAGGAACTCCTCGTCGCCGCCTACAAGAGCTTCTACGTTCGCCCGCGTTATATCCTGCGCCAGTTCCTCAAGTGCCGCTCCTGGCGGGAGCTGACGACCAAGGTCAAGGCCGGCCTGCGGGTCGCGTTCCTCAGAGGGAGATGACGGACAAGTGCCCAGGGGACCAAATGGGTGCCGGCTATAGAATCTCGGGCCTTTCAGCTCGACTTTCGCCATCAGGCAGGAAGCCGGAGGGCGAAGTCCGTGACGGTCGG
>DAOOIT010000081.1 GCA_035384565.1 Planctomycetota bacterium
AGACTACATATTCAAACCGGCGAAATCTCTGCACTTTCAGAACGACGCTGGCACCAGCGGTCGATCAGGCCCTTGTAGCTCTTCAAGGCTCGCGCCGTCCGCGTGGGCTTCACGACCTCATCGAGGAACCGATAGGCGACCGGGTACTTCCGCTGGATCTCCTCCAAACTCCTGTCGCAGATGTCCAGGGCCCAGCGCCTCATCGCCTGGAGCGCATGGGTCGTGATATCATCGCCCGTGACATACGGGCGGAGGAGGGAATCCGGCTCCGAACGCAGACGCTCGAACCAGGGGTGATCTTCGCCGATGACGAAGGCCATCCCCTTGCTGTTATTGACCCCCTCGAAACTGAATAGGCCGTCGCGCAGCGGCTTGGGTGCCCATTGGTCCTGGCTCTCCTCTACCAGGCGCGGACCTATGTGCCGGCACTCCGAGCCGTCCGCGTCCTTCGGCCCCCGATACTGTCCCTTGTAGAAGCACACCAGCGCGACGATGACAGCCGCGGTGCCGGGCCATGCCAGCCCCTTCCGGGCGAAGATGATGTTGCCTCGCCGGACGATCTCGCCGAGCCCGACGTCAATTGCGCTGCCTTCGGCGATGTTCGTGGTGGCCAGGAGTCCATAGCCTCCCTCGGACCTGATCAGCTCGGCCGCTCGCCTATGGAAGAGGATGCAGAGGTCGACCTTGCCGGCCTTCGCCCCGACGATCATCCGGGCCTGCCACTGCATGCGCTCTCCGAGAATCGGTTTCCAGAGTCTGTTCCCGAGGAACGGCGGATTGCCGATGACAGCGTCAAAGCCGGGATTGTCGCGAGCGAAGACCTCTGGGAACTCCAAAGGCCAGTGGAACGGTCTGCGGACGGGCTTTCCGCGCGGCAGACCCTCGGCCAATGCGCACCGGGTTGTCTCCCCGAGTTGGCGGGTCTCTTTCTCATCGCCGCCGAGGACTCGGTCGGCCTTCATCGCCAAGAGGTCCAGCGTGCCATCGCCAGCGCTTTCGCTTCCATTAGAACGAAGGACTTCGGCGACGAACGCATCGGCAATCAACGACGGATGTTCAAGGACGTCGCGCGACTCCTCGTCGAGACGGGCCATGGCTTCGACGTCGTGGATGTCGCGGATGCGTATCTGCCGGAGGCGCATGCGGAGTTTGATCGTGCGCCGGACGGCATCCTCAATGTTTCGGCCGAAAAGCCGAAGCTGATGCTCCGGCCGGTCGGGATCCATCGTCAGCTTCGTGAGCTGGTCCAGCCTGTGGATCCCAAGCAGGCTGTCGCCGCAACGCAAGTTGTGGTCCAGGAACGCGAAGGGGCGGCCCTTGGCCATGGTCGTCAGCCAGATCGAAAGTTTGGCCAGTTCCACGGCCAGCGGGTTCAGGTCCACGCCGTATAGGCATCGCTCGGCGACCAGCCGCCTTGCGATCAGCAGCCGCTCGTCGGTGTCCTTCGGCAAGCGTTCGTGGCTCTCCGCGGCATCGACGACAGCGCCATCGACTGTGACGAACCGCCCGGCGTCCTCCTCGCGCCCCCAGGCCTCGACCAGGCGCTCGGAGAGATATCGGCAGGCCTGCACGAGGAACGCCCCCGAGCCCATGGCCGGATCGCATATCTTGAGGTCCAAAAGTTCGGCGGGGGGCTTCAGACGCCACTGTTCGCGCGGACGGCCCTCGGCCGGCCCTTCATAGACGATGGGCTCGAGCGTCTTCTCCACGATGGTCTCGGTCAGCGAGCGCGGCGTGTAGTGCGTTCCCGTCTCACGGCGGTCAGCCCCCGGCGTGACGGCGAACGACCCCGCACGGTAGACGAGCGGGCGGCCCCAACTGTCGGGCCGGATGAGACTTGCGAAGGGCAGGAGGCGGCGAGCGAGCGCCTCGTCGCCCCCGCATGCCTGGACGAGAGCGACGAACGCTGCATCGTCCCCGCCGCGCTCCAATGCGTTCCGTACAGCGCTGGCGGACCGTCCGGTCAGCTCTGCGAGGCGCTCGACGGCGGTTTCGATCCCGCGAGAGCGCAGGGATTCGAGTTCGGCCAGGGCGATGCTCGGATGCCGAATCTTCTTCGAACCGGCCAGCCCGAGGGTGACATCGGGCACCTTGGCGACGGTGTACTCGAGGAGGCCCTCGTAGACGTGGCCGATCTGCTCCACATCAAGGGCGCGGTACGACAGGAGCTGCGCGCCGCCGCGATGTTCGAGGACCTGAAGCGCCGTCAGGAGCAGCAGGACCGTGCGGTTATCTATCGGCAGCGGGTCGGCCGTCGCATCCCGCCAGGAAGTCCCTTTGGGACGCCCTTCAAGGAAGGGGAAGCGGTCGGGATCGAACAATGACCCGCCGAGGGCGGGCAGCCGGAGCGTCTCGTGTTCGATGCCGCCATAGACCGCCCGGAAGACGGCCAGCATCCGCGACCAAGCGTCGTATCGGCGTTCCAACACCTCGGAGCCGTGCAGCGACTCCGCCTCCCGCAGAGCCGCCCGGAGGGTCGAGATCGCATAGCACTGGTCGTACAAGGGCTCGCCGAGCAGCAGGAGTCCCCTCTCTTCGGCGCAGAGGAGGAAGACGAGCCGCATCATGACGGTCAGGCCCGCCTCGTAGAGCTCAGCCGGCCCCACGTCCTTCAGCAACTCGCCGTTGCGGTCCTGGTCCGCGCGGCCGAGAGCCTGGATGAGGACTTCGACGGCGCGCCGGACCTGCTCGCCGAGGGTGTCGGTGACCTCCTCCTGGAACGCGATGGATTTCTCGAGGAGCCGGTCGAGCCGCTGATCTTCGGCACCGAAGCAGCGGCGCACTCCCAGCAGCGAGACGAAGGCCCTGAAAGTCACGGGCTCCTGCCACCAGAGCCGGGCCAGCCAAGTCGCATAGCCGGAAGTCCCGCCGACGGGCGCATTGACCACCGTCCATCGCTCGCCGTCGGTGACGAGTCCGACCCGCACGTCGTTGGCGCGGCACAACACCGTCATCCGCTCCAGCGGCGAAACGGGCCAGCGGTCGCCCGGCAGCGGCTTTTCCAGATCGGTCTCCGGGGGATGGACGGCGATGAGCAGGCGCGGCCTGCCGTCGTCCCCCTGAACGGCGAAGTCGGGGGCTATCTCCACGCCGTGCTCAGGAGCGCGATAGGCCAGCCGACCGCCGAGGCGGTCGCGCGGAATGAGGACCTCGTCCTCGTACTCCAGGGCCTCCTGGAGGACCATGCGAATCCACGCGGCGTGCAGCTCTGCGAGTTCGGGATCGTCCTCGTCCACCGCGTCGCGCCACTCATCATACGCCGCCCGAAGCCGCTGGCGCCGGGGCGTTTCGATCTTCTCCAAGCCCTGGGGGAATACGTCCTCGAGGACCGTCGCGGCGATGAAGGGGCCGGAGGTGTCGACTAGGGAGAGCCATTCTACTTGTTCGGATACCCTGGCCATGGATCACCGGTCCTCCGCGAAACCTTCGGGAACGACGAACTCCACGGCCACCGGGAAGGTGCGGGCGGCAGGGGCGGCGTATCGGCGACCGATGGCGGCGAGTTCCTTCTCTCGCTCCTCCGGGATGCGTTCGAGGCGGGTTCGCAGGGCCTCGACGTCCCGCCGGAGCTGCTCGCGCTGATCGGGAGGCCATAGCTCGAGCTGGACCGACTTGCCGGTATCCTCCAGCTCTCTGCGGATCATCGCGGCGAGATCTTCGAGAACCTGGGCCAGATCGGACTCCTCCGCCTGCCGGCGACGTTCCAGGCTATTGGTCAGGAACTCTAGACGCTCTTGGGACCGCGCGTGGACGGCGCTGAGAATCGAGGCCTTCTGAGCCTCGAATCGCCTCCGCAGGGCCTCGAAGCATTTCTGAGTCGGTTCGGCGGGCGCACCCGCGCTCAGCAGTTCCTCCAGCCGGGTCAAGGTGCGGATGCGTGCGAATCCCGACGCCTTCATCTCCCCGCCGGCCACGGTCAGCTCTTCGTGCAGCCGGTGGTATCCGCCGCCGGTGATGACGAGACGCGACCAGACGATCACGACCGGCTCCTGAAGGACCGTCGCGGGCACCGAACGCACGGCCACCCTGTGGAGCTTCCTGCGGTCTTCGTGAGCCCAGATCTCCGCACGCAACAGTCGAAGAGACATCTGGACGAGGCGGTGGTTGAGGTGTGCAAGCACCACGTCGTCGCGGCCACGGGCGACGGCGTGATCGAACGTGATGGGGCGGCGCTTTCCGGTGTGGGGATGCTCCAGGCCGCGCGCAGCCTCCGCCCAAGTTCCTACGAGAAGCGGCACATTGAACGCCTTAGCATCGGCTGGCGCACCGGGAAGGGCGGTCGGTTCGAGCGGCGGCTTGCCAGCGATGTCGAGGGCGACCGAGACCGCCCTGGCGACGCGATCCGGCGTGAGACGGAACCCGTCCCGAGCCTCGATCAGCCTCGCGTGCAGACGAGCGATGCGCTCTTGCAACCGTCGTTCAGCAGCAATGAACCGACGGGCTTTGGAGGCCTTGGCTTCCGCATCGCGCGTGTCTATGGCGATTCGCCTTCCAAGCAATCCCTCTTCGATCTGAGCCGCAATGACCGGTCCCACGATGCCCAGGTCCTCGCGCATCTGTTCGAGCTTGACGATCGCCCTCGCGATGAACTCTGCCTCCCCTTCGATGCTCGACAGGTCGCCAGGCCGAACGCCTTCTCGGCTCGCGATTTCCCTTATTCTGCCAAAATCGATACCCTTTGGCACGGGGTGCCAGATATGGACGGTCTTCTCCTTCTGGCCGTGGCGGTCGATGCGGCCGTTCCGCTGCTCCATGACGTTGGGATTCCATGGTATCTCAATGTGGATCAGGTAGTTGCAGTGGTTCTGGAGGTCGATGCCTTCGGAGGCGGCATCGGTCGCAAGCAAGATCCGTACAGGAGAGACGCTCGGGTGGGCCTGGAAGGCCGCCTTGACTTTCTCGCGTTCTTCTCGGTCCATTCCTCCATGAAGCACCATCAATCGCTCCCCGCCCCATCCCCTGGAGGTCAAGACCTCGTGCAGCCAGGAATGCGTGGCCCGATACTCGGTGAAAAAGATAACCCGCTTGTGGTTTACCCGGCCGTCCGTCTTGAGATGCTCGTCCAGCCAGCGGAGCAGCGCTTCGGCCTTCGAGTCGGGGCGATTCTTGGCTCTCTCCGCCCATGAGCACATCCGTTCGAGCATCGAACGCTGGGAGTCGGTCAAAGGCGAGGAAAGCTCTGTGGCAGCTTCCACGGCCTCCGCTTCCGCTTCCTCAGCCCTCGCCTCATCCGCGTAATCCTCTTCGGCCCGAAGTATGGCCTTCCGCAGGACTCGTTCCCTGAACTGCCGACCTTCGCGGGCTGCTCCCCGCTGAGCGAGCGCCTGCCTGTGCTTGGCCAATGTTGCGGCGAACGCCCTCGGCGACGAGAACAGCCGCTTCTTGAGCAGCTTGTGGACGAAATCGACCCCGAAGTGGTCGCCGTGCGATCCGGCGCGGCTCGCAGTGTATTCCCTGAGCAACCGATGCGCCTCACGTTCCTCTGGCGTGTAATCGACTTCGAGTGCCCGCAGCTCTCGCTTCGGGTAGATCGGCTCGCCTTTCTCATCCACGAGATCGGTCTTCATCCGCCGAATCATGACGCGGTGCAATTGTTTCTCATCGGGCATGACGCCTCGGGCGAAGCGCTGGTCGTCCAGGAGTTCGAGAAGCGACGTGAAGGACTCCTGGTATCCGTTGTGGGGCGTGGCGGTGAGGAAAAGCCGGTGCTCGAAGTGCGGGGCCAGCAGACGGATGAGCCGCGTCCGCTGGCTCGGCATGGCATAGCGGCTGGCGGCCGACGGAGCGACGTTGTGGGCCTCGTCCACGATCAGGATGTCGAACTTGCGCGGGTAAGTGACATGCGGGGGTAGCGCATCCTTGATCAGTCGCAGGCCTTCCCCCGTCTTCATCCAGTCCACCGACGCGATCAGACGCGGGAAGCTGGTCCACGGATTCGCATGGACACCGCATTCCCGCCTCAGCGACTTGACGTAGTCGGCGTCCACGATCCGGAATTCGAGGCCGAACTTCTCGTGCATCTCGGTCCGCCACTTGACCTGCAGCGAAGCTGGACAGACGATGAGTATCGAGCGGGCGCGATGACGAACCAGGAGTTCCTGGATGACGAGTCCGGCTTCGATGGTCTTGCCTAGTCCCACGTCATCCGCGATGAGCAGGTTGGCCCGAGCCATATCGATTGCACGGACCAGGGGGTCCAGCTGGTAATCCTCTATTTCGACACCGCTTCGGAATGGAGCTTGGAGCAGAAACCGGTCGGCGTTCGTCGCACCGCCCCACCGGACCGCGTCGAGAAAGGCTTCGAGCCGTTCGCATGGATCCCACCCGCTGAGGGAGGGAAGGCCCGCTGTCTCGAGTATGCGAGCGCCGGGTTCGACTTCCCACACTGCGGATAGCGATTCGTTCAGCGCGTCTTCGTCGAGCGATACCAGCGTGACGAGGTGCTGAGGCGTACAGCTGTTCGTTCGGGCCAATCCAGAGGAGCGGACGTCGGTGACCACCCACTTGCGACGACGGATTTCGACCAGTTGACCCGGTTCGGGAGGAGCGATGGTCATCTTGAGCCTCCTCTCGTGCGGCAAGCCTCGACGATACGTGCGACCACCCGAACTGATGGGGGCAGACAGTCGTGCTCCCAGACTCGGATGACTCGCCAGCCAGCCTTCCGAAGCCGTGCGGACTGGCCAGCGTCGCGCTCCTTGTTCTCTGCGAGCTTCGGCAGCCAGTAGTCCTGATTCGATTTCGGATAGGTGGCGTGCTTGGGACACCCGTGCCAGAAGCACCCGTCCACCAAGACCGCAACCCTGGGTCGCGGGAAGAGAATATCCACAGTGACGCCCTCTATGCGACGGTGGAGTCTGAACCGGAGCCCCTCGACATGGAGTGCCGACCGGAGCGAACGCTCCGCTCGGGAGTCCTTGCTCTTCACCCGACTCATGATCTCGGAGCGGGTCAGCGGTCTTCGTCTGGTCTTTCCTGTTTCCATAGTCACGACGTTGCCCTCACTCGACAAATCGACCGCCGTTTGCCCAACCGTCCCCGCGATTCGATGGTCGCTATGTGTTCCATAAGCGCCCGACCGAGTTCTCTCGCCAACTTCGGCGGCACCGCGTTGCCGATCATCCGACCGACGGCCTTGCGATTCACCTTCTGGTCGGGTGGCCAGAACCGGTAGTCGCGAGGAAACGTCTGGAACAGAGCCGCTTCGCGGAGGGTGATGGAGCGGTCTTGTTCGGGATGGCCGAATCGCCCGTTGCCTATGCCGGTGCACAGCGTTGTCATGGTGGGAGCGGGCCGGTCCCACCACATCCGCCCATAAATCGAGAAGTACCGTTCGCCCGATTTCTTGCGATGGCAGTCCAACACGAGCCTGTCGGGCCAGTCGTGTCTTGTGCCGCCGTCGGGCCGCGTAGCGCGTATGCGCTCCATATTCACAGGCGAAAGCCTCGACGCGGCGTGCAAGGGGTCGGATGGGTCCTCCTCGCCAGCTTCCAACGGGCGCAACTGCCCGATGGTCTGACGCACGGTGCGCCACTGGCTGGGGCGTTTATACCGCCCCGGCGGTATCCTGATCTCCCCCAGACGCGAGGCCAGCAAGACCAAACGCTTGCGCGATTGCGGGATCCCGTACTCGGCGCAATTCACGACGCACCAATCGATGCGATAGCCGCAATCGGACAGCGCGGCGATGAACTTGGAGAACACTCGGCCGCCCCGGTCGGCAAGCTCGGGGACATTCTCCATGGTGACGATCTCCGGGAGGATATCGGCCACGAACCTGCCGAAGTGGTCCAGCAGGCCCCACGCCCGGTGTTTCCTGATGCCATTGGTAAGCTTCGAGAATGGCTGACAAGGAGCACATCCCGCCAGCAGACGACATTTCCCAAGGTCGAACAGGCCCGCGATGTCGCTGCTCCTCATGGTTGCCACATTCTGCCGTATGAAGGTCGCTCCTGGATTGTTCGTCGCGTATGCGTATTCCATCTGAGGATCGATGTCGATGCCTGCGACGACTCTGATGCCAGCCTGCCGAAGGCCATACGTCAGTCCGCCGCAGCCGCAGAAAAGGTCAACGGCGCTGATCGGACTGTCAGCGATCAGCTGTATTAGACGTTCTGTCGCACTGTTCGCCATGTTCCTGTCCTAATGGTTGACGCTTGATACGTGACCGGCCCAGTTCATGTAACTCCTCTCTTGCGGCCACTATGGCTGAACGGCTTCCGCGTAACTCGTCGGCCGCCCGGGGAGTCTGTCACCGTGCCGCGCACCCATTCGTCGACTTCCGAAAGCTTGAACCGCAAGAGACGACCGGCGCGGTGGGCAGGGAAGCCCTTCTTGTCAATCCACCGGTAGATCGACTCTCTGCGGACGCCGATGTGTTTCGCGACCTCGCCCACGTCGACCCATCGTTCTTCGGTCGCCATGCCTGTGCTCCAATCGGAGAGACACGCAAAAGGGAGTGCCTCTCGATCATTGTCGGTCAGTCAAAGTATACGAAACGCGCTGGTCTTGTCAACGTCGAACGGCGGCCCGTTCTCTCTGCCGCAACAAATTGGGACACGATGCCGAAACAGTCACTCGCCACTCCGCACGTCCCGGATTCGTCCTTCGAAGAACGGCCAGTCCGGCATCGTGCCGTCGGCCTGGTAGGCCTTGCGGGCGGCGCGGATGGCGGCGTGGAGTTCCGGCCACTCCTGCGACTCGTCTTCGGCCTCGAAGAGATGGCCGATGGCTCGAAGGCGGCGGGAGAGGTTGGGCGGCTCGATGTGCCGGGCGTCGGGCAGGTCGTTCAGCTCGGCCAACAGGACGTAGGCCGCGCCCAAGTGCTTCTCCACGCACTCGATGCAACTTGGGCGGCTCGGCGTGTACGAACGCCGCGGAACGACCAGCGGCGGGCAGTCGCCGCACTTCTTCTGCTTGGGGATCAGCGTCTTGGGCTGGGCTTGCTCGAGCATTACGGGGCCTCCTCGAAGCTCAGGTCGAACCGATACCACGCGCCAAAGTGGTAGAGCGGGTCGTTCGTCGTGGCGTCGATGAAGAGCACGTGCGGCCCCGGTTCGAGCAGCACCTGCTGGGGAGGCGGCGGGTTGGAGACGACCGGGGCCATCCCGCCCGCGCAGCCGAGCTTGCCGCCCGGCGCGTGGGCGAAACCCACCAGGTTGCCACCGACGTACAGGCTCATCAGCTCGAAGTCTGGGTCCTGCGTCTCGCCCATCCCGGACCACGAAACGGTCATCACCATCGCGCGGGGCACGACGATCTCACAGGTGGCCGTCGCCGACTGCGTGTACGGGTTGTGGTCCATACAGTTCAGGTCGTCCTCCCAGTCCAGCCGCAGGCCGAGGCCCTCGTTGAGGATGGTCCACGGGCTGGCAGGCACGTCGTCCGGGTCGTCGTAGGCGCGGAACGCGCCGTCCTGACCGCCGTCGATGAACCCGTCGTCGGTGAACGACCACTCCTGCGTGAACTCGATGCAGCAGGCGGCGCACTTGCCCTCGGCGTCGAAGACGGCCGCCTTGCCGCCGACGAGGATGCCGCGCTTACCGCTGGAGATCGCCACCGCCTTGCCGCTCGTGGACATGCCCAGAGTCTCCTACGTTCCCGACTCAGAGGTCTCGCAGGCCTCCTGGTCGGCGACCTCGTTGATCCAGCCGAGCACGAGTTGGCCATCGGCGTCCCAGTGGGCATAGCCGAACGTGGCGGGGATGATGTAGCCGACGGACGGACGCTGCCACTTGTGCGGGGAGTCGGTCGGGTCCACACCACTGGCTAGCGTCTCGCCTGTGAACGGATCAGTCACGTCGTAGGTCCAGGTGGCCGGATTCTGGTCATCGCCTTGGCTGCCGCCGTACTGCGCCAGGTCCACCGGGAACACGCCCGGCTGCGGCAGGTTGCCCA
Source organism: Planctomycetota bacterium (assembly GCA_035384565.1). NCBI lineage: Bacteria > Pseudomonadati > Planctomycetota > Planctomycetota bacterium. The sequence goes on from DAOOIT010000081.1 coordinate 9,898, forward strand.
AACGAACCAGGGCCCACTGGACGCCTGTGCCGCCCTCGCGCCAGAGGATGGCGGCCGAGCCGACCTTGGCGGCGGTGAGGTTCGCCGCCGAGCCGTCGGTGATCTCGGCCAAGCGGTACGGGTAGTCTTCGTCCGGCACATCCACGCGGGCGGGCACGACGCCGGCGGCGACGGCGCGGGCGAGCTTCCCGGCAAGGACCGGCTCCAGAAGGATGACGAACTTGCCCCGGTGGTCGTCCTCGGCGGGCGTGACTCCGGTCATGGCCGGGTAGTTCTTGAAGGCCTCGGCGTCGGAGGCGGGGTCGAAGACCGGCCCGCTGATACCGAGCACGTCGAACCGCTCGCGGTCCGCGCCGCTGTCGTTGCGGACGAGGACGATGCAGTTGTGCTTGCCGGAGGGCGTGCCAGCCTGTGCCTGCTGATGCCGGCGGGCGAGGAAGTCGCGGGCGGCGTCCACGAACGTGTTGAACGTGGCCGCAGGGATGACCAGCGGGTCGCCGGGCTTGACCTTCTTCATCGCGTCGCCCATGGGTCAGGTTCCTATCCCGAGCGCCGCGAAGTTGCCCTCCTCGTAGACGCGCTCGATGTAGACGGCGACGGGCTTCTTGACGATGGCCTTGGCGGCAGAGTCCTCCGAGTCGGCATAGCGGACCCACATGTACTCCCAGCCCTTCTTGGAGATGCCGGTGATGGGGCCGACGACGAGGCCGGTGCGGTTGGGCGAACCGGCGAAGCGGTAGGTGATCTCCCAGTCCTCCGCCCCGCGCTTGGAGCCGCTCGCGCCCAGGAACAAACACTCGCCCGCGGCCAGGCCCTTGAACGAGGCGCTATTGACCTTGCCGGTGAGCGAGAACAGCGTGCCCTTGTAGGCGGGCGTCACGACCGCGGCGTCCAGGTAGTGCGTCTCGGAGAAGGAGTAGACCGGAACGGTGATGTCCACGCCCTCGACGTTGTCGTGGGTGACGCCGATGGCCCCGCCGAAGTCCGGCGCGGTCGTTCCGGGCGCGCCGTAGCGATGCACCGTCGCCAGCGACTGGGTGATGTGCTGCGTGCCGCCGGAAGTGTCGAAGGCGAAGGACGACTCGCCGACCTCCGTCGGCGGGCGGATGCCGTAGCGGACGGTGGCGACCCACTGTCCATCGCCGCGGGTCGTGTCAACCCACTCCGGCTCTATCTGGATGGACTGACGGACCAGACCGTTGTAGATGCTGGGCGTGGAACTGGCGATGAGGTTCTTGGCCGTCACGTCGTCGCTGGTGCCGGTGAGGATGTAGACCATCTCCACCGAGGCGTTGTCGCCCGTGGTCCACTTGCGGCTGTCGAGTTTTTCCGTGAGCGTCAGCGGCATGGTTCGTCTCAGGTGAAAGCGGCGCGGTTGTTCCGCACGTCCTGGCGCAGGCCGTCGACGCCCTTGGCGGTGCGCTCGGTGGCGCTGGCGATGCGCTCGTCGGCCCCGCCGGCCTGAAGGCCCAGGAGCGCCGCCGCGTTGAACGTGCCCGCCACGCCGATGGTCCGGTCCCTGGCCGTCTGGAGCAGGTCGCCGAGGCCCGAGAGGCTGCCGCGAACCTTGGCCAGCAAGTCCTCGGGGCCTTCCATCGCGCCGGGTCCCTCGGCCTCCTTGGCCTCGCGCTTCCGTCGAGCTTCGCCGAGGGCGTCCTGCCACTCCTTGCGGGCCTTCGCCAGGTCGGCCTCGTTCTCGGCCATGCGCTGCTGGTACTCGGTGTCCAGTTCCTGGTGCTTCTGGAGGTTTTCGCGGCCGATCTCGGCCATCGTCGCCTCGTGGGTCCGCGTGGCCTGCTCGCGCTCCCGCTGGCGGCGCTCCTCGCGTTCGGCGAGTTTCTGGCCGGTCTCCCGCTCGATGTCGGCCTTCCGCGCCTCGTAGTACTCATCCGCCGCGCGGTTGGCCGCCTCGGCGTCGAAGCTGGAGTCGAACTGCTTCCTGATCCAGTTCCAGGCCTTCGAGAGCTGCTTCCCGCACCAGTGCCAGGCCTTCGTCACCCAGCCGGTGAACTGGGTCCAGGTCTTCGACAGGAACGCCGTGGTCTCGATCCAGCCGACCTCCAGGGCGTGCCAGACGACCTCCACCACGGCCAGCAGGCCATGCCAGGCGTCGTAGCCGATCTTGATGAAGAAGTTGCGGAAGTTCAGCCACGCCTTCTCCAGGAAGTTGATGCCCTTGGTCCACTCCATCTTGAGCGTCAGCCAGAGAATCTTTGCCGCCAGGCCGATGTCGCCGGCGGCCAGGGCGTCGGCGATGCCCTGGTAGGACGCCACGGCGTCCTCGCGGAGGGTCTCGAACCGCTCGGCAAGCCAGCCCAGGGCCTTCGCCCCCGCGCCGGTGGCATAGAGGATGTAGGCCCCCAGCGCCACGACGGCCGTGATGACCAGGCCGATGGGCGATACGAGGAAGGCCAACACAGCGCCGAGGAGCTTGAGGGCGGTGCCCACGGCGGTGACGGCCACGGCCAGGACGCCCATCACCTTCGCCAGGCCGGTGATGGCGTAGCCCAGGACCACCAGCGCCGCGCCGGCCACGATAACGCCGACGGCCACCTGGAAGATGGTGACGATCAGTTCCTTGTTCCGCCTGACCCAGTCGGCCGCGACGACAGCCACGCGCGTGACCCACTGGGCGGCCTGCGAGAGCACTGGAACCAGAGCCGAGCCGACGACGAACACGCCCTGCTTGAGCACCTTCCACATGACCGAGAGCGTGTCGCTGAACCGCTCGGCGGCCTTAGCGTCCTCAGTGGAGATGGTCAGGCCCAGCCTGCGGGCCTGCTCCTGGAGCTGCTCGATGCCAGCCGCGCCGCCGGACAGCATGGGCAGAAGCTGCGTGCCGCTGCGGCCGAAGAGCTCCATCGCCACAGCCGCCTTGATGGTCGGGTCCTCGATCTTCGCCAGCCGGTCGGCGATGAGTTTGAACTGCTGCTCCGGCGAGAGCTTGTCCAGGTCCGCGATGGTGAGGCCGAGGATGGCCAGGGCCTCCTGGGCGCTCTTCATCCCCGTGGCCGCGTCGAGGAGCGTCCGCTGCATCTTGCGGATGCCGTTCTCCAGGACCTCCATGCTCGCGCCGGACAGGTCGGCGGCGAATCCGAGTTCCGACAGCGTCTCGACGGAGAAGCCGGTGCGGGCGCTCATCTTGGCCAGCGCGTCGCCGGTGCTCGCGAAGACCTTGCTGGAGGCCGCCAGCGGCGCGACGATGGCCGAGCCGAGGCCGACGAGCTTGAGGCCCATGTTGCGGACCGATTCGCCGAAGGCCTTGAGCTTGGCCTGGGCGCGCTTCAGGCCGCGCACGAGCTTCGAGTCGTCGGCAAACAGCTCGACGAACGCGCGACCCGCCCGGATTGCACCCGCCTGCGGCATTCAATCGACTCCTACCCGCCTGCCGCAGCCTTGGCGAAGGCAGGTGAGCAACCGGCCGCCGCCTCGAAGAGCAGCGGCCGGGTCGCTATCAGAGCGGGCTGACGGAACCGCCCCGTCCTCTCGATCCTGGGAGGATCGCGGGTCTCTCTTGACCCCTCGCCCGCGTCAATCGCCCACGCCAGGTCCGCCCGCTTCGGATACAGCCGCGTCCACTCGACCGGGCTTTCCCGGAGCAGCCGCTTTCTGCGGGCGTGGCCGCACAGGAACTTGACGTAGCGGAACTGCCGTCCCCAGACCTTGCGAAGCCCCATGCCCGTCCACACCTCGCGACGGCGCGTGCCGAACCGCGTAATCATGAAGCGCGGATGCACCGGCTCGCCCTCGGCCGTGAGATAGATCTCCGTCGTGATGAACCCGCCGTAGAGCCAGCCTGCGGCCTGGTAGACGTAGCCCGGCTTGCCTCGAATCCCGTCGGCCCAGGTGAAGAGCAGCGCTTTCTCCGGCTGGCGCTTGCGGAACCATCGCGTGCAGGCGGCCAGGAGCTGGCTCTCGGTGTTCCGGGGCAGGTCGTCGCGGCAGCACAGTCGGCAGAGTTCCCAGTAGTCCCGCGTGTCGAGCGACGGGAACAGCCGCCGGATGGTGTGCCGCGGCCTCGTGCCCCAGCCCCAGATGGCCACCCCCGCCAGACCCCGCTCGTCATGGAAGCCCAGGTGCACCATGCAGTGCGGCGGGAAGATGTTGCTGTAGTGCCACCGCAGGCACAGGGCACGGGCGTCCTTGGGGCTGACGAGGTCCACGTCGAGCATGGCGCACCTACTCGTCCGCCTGCGCCTTGGCAACCTCGTTGGCGATGCCCGCCCGGATGAAGCAGGCCTGGGCGGCCGCCCACACGGCCGCCAGCAGCGCCAGCGTGTCGATCTGCCCGTCGGCCCAGGCAATCACCGCGCCCGCAAGACCGATGGCGGCGGTGATGTAGACCTTCTTGCCCTTGAGGAACTCTCGAATCCTGCCCACGTTGGACTCCTTTCCTTGTTCACCCGGCTTCGCTGCGCTACGCCGTGGTGACCCGAAGGCAAACGCCTTCGGATCAAAGCCCCACCAGGCCGGCCAGCACCGACAGCACGATCGGCGCCAGCCGGAGAAGGATTTCGTTCCTGAGGTCGTTCCGGACCTTGTTGTAGCTGGCCACGTTCTCCCAGCGGGCCGTGTTGGCCTTGACCTTGGCGATGAACTCGTCGTTGCTGAGCTTCGAATCGAGTTCGGCCACCACGTCCAGGTCGCCGGCCATCAGCCGCCGCAGGTACTGCCAGGCGTCCTCCTGCGCGAGGTCGAGGAGCCTCGGCCCGTACTCGGCCAGCAGGGCCGTTGCGGCCTGCCGCTGGTCTTCGGGGATGCGGGCGAGAAGCTGCTGAACACGTTCGCTCAAGTCGCTCATGGCTGCTCACCCTCCAGCTTCGGCCCCCAGGCCTCGTCCTTGCGGGCGCTCCGCACGAAGAACCGCCACTGCTTGAAGTTCTCCTCCAGGTACGCCCGCAGCCACGCCGGGCAGTCCGGCTCGCGCTCGGGTTCCGTCCGCTCGACGGCCTGGTAGGCGTCCATCGTGCTGGTCTCCGCCGCCGTCAGCGCCTCGCCCCGCAGGTACACGTTCCCGCAGCCAGCTAGGCAGAGCACGGCCAGCACCGCAATGCACATCCCAACCTTCTTCATCGCGTCACCTTCCTTCCTTGGGTCTGGTGAATACGTCCTTCAGGACCGCCATGTCCGTCACCTCAATCGCCTCGTCCCGCCGATCCTTCGCCGTGTACGGGTCGAAGTCGCTCGGCTTGTAGGCCCTGGTCTTCTTCGGGTCGCGGTTCACGTTGGCGACCAGCGCGAGAATCGCCGACGTATGTGCCCAGTTGTCCCGGCCGCGGGCCTCGGCCATCCACAACAGTTCCCTCAGCGTCAGCGGGCCGGGGTCGATTCCGACGACGGCGGCGAGCTCGTAGACGGTTCGCCAAGGGTCGTCTCTATGGCCGCCTCCAGGTCCAGCTTGTCCAGCCGCGTCTCGATCCGCGCGACCGCCAGGTCGATCATCCGCCGCTGGGCGTCGACGGCCTTGGCCAGGTCGCCCCGGCCCAGCTTGCGGAAAAAATCGACGAGTTCCTCGTAGAAGGCCGTCTGCGCCGCCAGGACCGCGTCGCCGCCGAGGGCCGCCCCGAACTCTTGGTCGCTGACGCCAGCGGCGTCGGCCTGCGGCTTGACCAGCGCGAAGATCACGTCGCACAGGAGGATCACGTCCGTGCCCAGGCGCGTCAGAAGCGGCGGGTCGCCCGCCTCCAGTTCCAGGAGGTTCACGTCCAGCAGCGACTTCACCCGCTTGGCCGCGTCGATGGTCAGCGTGATAGTCCATGTCCGCCCGGCAGTGTCAGTGAAGGTCTTCATGTCAGGTCCCCTCGATCCAGCTTCGGAAGACGGCCAGCTTCGCCGTCACGCTGACGGTGATCGCCTCTTCCAGCGCCTCGTTGCGGGAAAACGACGTGATCGCAAAGTCGCCGTCGGGCCCCTGGCCGCCGGCCTTGTCCAGGATCTTCAGCGCGATGAGCCCCGACGCGAGGAAGGCGTTCTTGATGGCGGTGAATCCGGCGTCGTCGGGGTCCCAAACCATCTCGAACTCGCAGGTGCACTCGCGGAGCGTGGGGGCAGTCGCCCGCCAGCCCTGGTTGGCGCGGGTGGTGACATCCGCTTCGCCCGCCTCGAGGGTCAGCGTCACGTCCCGCACGTTGGACATCTCGGTCGTCGGCGTCGTGCCGGCAGCGCCGTGGTAGAGTTTCGCGTCCTTGCCCAGAATGAACGTCGCCATGTTCGTCGCCTCCTATTGCTTCACGCTGTTCGCCCACATCGCCGGGAGCTTCGGCTTTTCGCGTTCGAAGGCGGGTCCCATGAATGGCCTCGCCTTGTAAGTCGCCATCATGGGCCTGCCTTTTCGCCCGCGCCGCCTGGCCTTGCCGCCGTATTCCAGCACGGGCGGCGCTTCGGCCGTGCCGTGCAGGGGCGTGGGGCCGATGACCACGCTCTTTCGCCCCGGGTCGTAGCCGAAGTAGATGAGCTTCCGCAGCAGGCCCACGTGGCTCGAAGGCGGGCTGCCGGGGTCACTCACGGCCTTGCGCTTGCGGATGCTGTGCTTCGCGCCGGTCCGCACGAACGCCCCGAACTTCGAGAGCACCTTCCGCGCGGCCTTGTCCACGCGGCTCGTGACCGCCTTGCGGTCGAAGAACATCTGCTTGGTCACCATCCCGATCATGCCGTCATCACTCCGGCTTCGCTTTCGCTACGCCGTGACAAGCCTCAGCGTCAGCGTCAGGACGCTCGTGAACTGCCGCAGTTCGCCCAGGTGCTCCTGGGAGTAGATGGGCGTGTTCTCGGTCTTGACCCACGCCGCGTCGCCGAAGCGGCCGGTCGCCCGGACGAACTCGGCGATCTCCTGCACCAAGCCCAGAAGAGGGTCGATTCCCGCGTTGTCGCTGGCGGTGAGCTTCTTCTGCACGCCGATGTCGATCTGCACATCACTCTGCGCCAGGCCGCGCCCCGCCGTGGTCAGTTCCACGCCCTTGGGCACGACCGTCACGTGAAGGTCCGTCAGGTCCTTCAGGTCGAAGACGGGCCTGTACGCCCGCGCGGCCGTAAACGGCTGACTGAACGTGTGGCCGTTCAGGGCCGTCACCACTGCTTCCGCGATGTCCGCGATCAGGGCCATGTGTCACTCCACCTTCTTCAGTTCGCCGACCAGCCAGTCCACGTCGGGCTTGCTCACGGGATCGACGGCCGCCAGCGCTTCGGCCAGACCTACGCCCTTGGCGGCGTCCCGGCGCATCGCCCGCGCGATACCCGCCAGGCGCTGCCCGGCCAGGTATGCCCGGCGCTGCGGGGCGGTCATCGCCGCGATCCGGGCCTCGCGCTCTTCCAGGGCCTGCCTCTGCTCGGGCGTAAGCGCGTCCAGCCGCTCCTGGCGGCGGGCCTCGATCTCCGCCTGGCGCTCCTGGGGCGTCATACGCATCCGTTCCACCACCGCCTGCTCGGCGGCGCTGAGTTCCATCTGTCGTCTTGCCTCTGCCATGCGATGCTCTCCTACGCGACCAGGGTCAGGCCGTGACCGTAGGCCTGGTCGAACACGAAAAGGGAATCCCCGTCGGCGTCGTTGATGCGTCCATCCCGACGGAGCATGACCATCTTCCCGCCGCCGCTGTCCATCCGGCCTGAGACGTCCACGCCGCGATAGACGCGGACGATGGCCTCTCCGCCCAGGTACAGGTAGGCGTCGTAGTAGAGGCGGAAGTAGCCGAACAGGTCGGACCGGCTCTGGTAGTCGAAGTAGATCGCCCCCTCGTAGTAGGCCTCCAGGCCCCCGTAACGGCCGACCACCAGCTTGCCGTCGTAGTAGACGGTGAGCGCGGAGTAGTACTCCACGGTCATGTAACCGTTGACGGCGAGCGTGCCGCCGTACTCCACGTAGACCTGCGAGCCGCCGTAGACGTGCAGCCCGCCGTCGACCGTCATGTCGCCTCGGACGTACAAATTGCCGGAATCAGCAACATTCAGGTAGTTGCGGACCGTCGCGCTGCCGCCCGACTCGACGTACAGTTCGCCCCCGTAGCGGACCTCGGCGTAACTGCCGTAGTAGAAGTCGGCGTCGCCGTAGATGCGCAGCGTGCTGTAGTCCTCGACGTAGAGGTAGCCGTCGAAGTACGCCGACGCGCTGGACTCGACGGTGACATACGCGCCCTGGTAGAGGTAGGAGTAGGCGTTCCAGTCCTGGTAGAACGACCCGTAAACGTTCAGGCTGGAGCCGTACACCACGTCGAAGTGGGAGTATGGCCCGACGTAGACCGAGCCGCCCACGTCGACCGAGCCGCCATAGAGAACCGCCACCCCGCCGACATCGTCCAGCCAGCCGCCGGCGTCCACCTGGACGTAGCCACGCACATCGAGGTAGGCGTAGACGTACAGGCCGCCCTGGACATGGACCGATGCGCCGCTCTCGACCGCCAGCTGCGTCCCGAGTTCGAGCACCCCATAGCCTTCGATGGTGATGGTCCGGCCGCCGGCCAGCGTAAGGTAAGACCCATCCGCAGTGACGGTGTGGTAGTCGGCGATGATGACGTCGTCGTTGTACAGGTCGGGCACGATGCCGCCGACCCAGGTCGTCGGGTCGTCCCAGAAGCCGGATTGTGCACTCGTAATCGTCGCCACAATCGCCTCACGCGAAGATGCGGTACACGACGCCCTGGTTGCTCACGACCACGCGGACGTAGACCTTGCTGGCGTCGTCGATGCGGATGACCAGGCCCTCGTAGTTGCTGGGCATGACCGGGATGTTCTGGGTGCCTGAGTCGCCGATGAAGCAGGGGTAGTAGTTCAGCGGGTTGCCGTAGTTGTCCACGCGAGCGCCCACCCACACGAACCGGCACGGCGTGGCTGTGGCGACAAGCGGCTGAGGCGTCCCGGCCGACGGGACGGTTTTTGTCCCGCCGACAAAGGATGTGCACCCGGCGATGTCGAACTGGGGAGCGCCGCTGGGGCTGACCTCCACGTCCATCGAGTTGATCCAGCGCTTGGCCATGCCGTCATGCTCCGAAGATGATTTTCCAGACCGCGCCCAGCGCGAGCGTCACCGTCGAGCCGGCGATGATCCACAGCAGCTTCGAGCGGACGGCTTCGGCCGCTTCCAGGCGGTCCAGACGAAGCTGGATGCCGGGCTTGGAGTTCCCGCGAATCGCCTCGTCCAGCCGGTCGAGCTTCGTATGGATGGCCGAGAACTCGCCCTTGCACCTGTCTGCCGGACAGGCAGGCACCCGTTCGTACTGTCCTGCGCACTCGCTCATGCCGCGCCCACTTCCTTCGTGTGAATCCGCATCGTCGTGCGGTACGGGTCGCTCCACCGCCAATGCCCCTGGTTGCCGAGGCTCATCACCTCGTGCACCACGCCGTCGGCAACCACTTGGTCGCCCGCCTGCGGCTCGCCGAAGACCGGCGTGAAGGCCGCAGCGGTCACCAGGAAGTCCGTGACGCGCGCCGCAACCACGAGGCCGAAGTCGTCCTGGACCTCGTACTGGGTCCGGCCGAACGTTGCGCTCAGCGCCTGCTCCTGAGCGCCCCGGCGATAGGTGACCTGGCTGGAGCAGTGCGCCGAGCGCTGCTGCTCCAGCCATTGGCTTCCTTGCCTCAACAGGTCACCCACGCTTCAAGCGCCTCCTTGCCGCGGCGTAGTCCCGACAGCGTCGGGACAAAGCCGGGTGCTATCCGGCTTCGCCCTGCGGGCTTCGCCGTGATGACGCTGCGCGTCACTGGCTCATCCGAACCCGGACGGTCGTGTCGGCGTCGGCCGCGGCCTTGACGCACTTGCCGATGAGCTTGTTGCCCGTGGCCGTGGTCGTCGCCCGCTGATTGGTCGCGTCCCAGTAGCACAAGGCCCCGGCCGTGATGGCCGAGCCGGTAGCCTTGGGGAAATCGAAGACCCCCACGACCGCCAGCGCCCCGAGCTTGTTGGCCGCGATGGGCTGCTTGGCCACGCCGACCAGCTCGCCCTGAACCACGACCGCCCCGGCCGCGACGTCCGCCGTCGGGGTGTAGTCGATCACCTCGCCGTCATGCACAAAGGTCGCCATTGAGTCATCCTCCGCTTACACTTCGCCCTTGCTCTTGAGCCCGCCGCGCGGGTCCTGAAGGCTGACGCCGAAATCATGGAAACCGCGCATCCGCACGCCGAGCACGTTGAAGTCCGCCTCGGCCGTCTCGATGGTGGGCGACTCCTGGCCGTTGAGGAACGCCACCTCGATGACCGGCAGGTCGGCCGGGTCGGCCAGCAAGTACCACGCCTTGGCGCTCGAGCCGGTGTAGGCCGCGTTGGCCAGGTAGCGGCTGACCTCCACGCGGAACTTGCCGACGTGCGGGTTGGCGATGGGGTACTTGGTGCTGGAGGTCGTGTCCCGAATCTCCAGGCTCTTGTAGAGCTGCGTGCCCATGGCCGACAGGGCCGTCGGCACCAGGAGAATCGCCGGCATCACCCCGATGGGCTTGCCGTCCGAGTCCACCTGGTCCATGAAGGCCACCTCGGCCTTCGTCAGTCCGTCGATGGACAGGACCGTGTCCGCCCCCGTCAGGTAGTTCTTGTTCCCGGCCGTGAAGAACGCGGCGTTGTTCAGGAAGCAGGTCCAGAACACGTCGTTGATCTTGAGGCCCGACCCGCGCCCCAGCTTGCGGGGCACCAGTGTGATCGCGCCCAGGTCGTCGTTGATGATGTCCCGCCGGTCGATGGAGAGCATCAGGCCGTAGGTATCGGCCTTGTTGGTATAGGACTCGTTGCCGAGCGTCCCGTGCTTGAGTTCCCCGCCGGGGGCCACGATCTCGTACTGGTCCTTGCCGATGAGGCGGTAACTCGTGACCGTCTTGAAGTCCGGCACGTTCCGCACCGCGCAGATGTTCCGCCAGGTCCGCTCGACGCTGAAGAAGCCTTCCAGCAGGAACTTGTTGGCGACGTTCGAGAGGATGCCGCCGATGTCCACCGTAGAGAAGCCGGCGGCCTGCACCTGCCGCCCGAAGGCGTAGCGCAGGGCCTCCCGGCTGTCGCGGAAGGAGCGCTCGGGGTAGCCGTTGGCCCAGGCGGCCTCGAGGAAGAGTTCCTGGAGGCCGATGCCGCCCCGGAAGCGCCGCTCGGCCTGCTCCAGCACCTCCTCGTGGTAGTGCTTCTCCGGCTCGGCGAGCTTGGCCGTCAGGACGCACGCCGCCTCCAGCGTCGCCGCGTCGCACGACCGGCCGCGGTCGCCGCGGATGGCCAGATGCACGTCCGCCTGCGGGCGGCTTTCCCGCATGGCCTTGAGGACCTTCTGCGAGGTCTCCTCGACCGACCAGCCCAGGCGGATGGCGTCCCGCTCGATGCGCGGGAACTCGCCCGCGCAAGTCTCCTGGATGGCGGCCACGCGCTCGCGCTCGGCGCGGACGGCGCCGGCCGCTTCCTCGCGGGCATTCGCCACAGCCTGCACCGCCGCGTCCTGAGACGCGGTCGCCTTCACCACGGGCTGCGGGTTCGCAGCCACCGGCTTCTTGCCTGCCTGCCGGTCAGGCAGGTCCTTGTCGTCCTGCTCGAAGTCCGGCCTGCCCGCCGAAGCCTTGGCAAAGGCGGGCGGTTCCTTGCCGGCCTCGAACGCCGCCTTCAGCTTGGCGGTCTTCTCCTCGTCCAGCGCGGCGGCGTCGATGCCGTGCTCCTCAAGCCACTTTTCGAAGTCCATGACGTTGCCTCCGTACAGGTTGAACCGTGCCGCGAGCTTCATCCTTGTCGAGGCGTCCGCGCCCACGGCGACGACCGACACCTCACGCAAGACTGCCTTTTTCACGTGATAGAACGGCCCCTCGTGCTCCTGGCCGTTGACGCTCCGGCGCGAGCGGACCAGGTCCCACTCCAGCACCTCCGCGCCGATGGAGAGCTGCCACTCCGCTCCCGCCCGGGCCTGCTCGACGATGCCCCTGGCCTGGCCGCTGGAGGAGAGAATCTCCCCCTCGACGACGAGCGTGTCACCGTCCACGCGGGCCTTCACCATGCCGACCCGCGCGCCCGTGCGGTTCTCATGGTTCGTCAGCAGCGGCACCGCGTCGGGAATCTCCAGTCCCGCGAGGTCCACGACCACCGGGTGCCGCCAGCCGGGCAGGCGCATCTTCCCGCCCGAGTAGGCCACGCCCATCACGCGGATGCGGCCTGCCTGCGCCGCGAGCGTCGCGGCAGGCAGGCCAGTCGGGCCTTCGCCGCTTGCGGCCTCGACGACCAGGAACTCTCCGCCCTGGTCGGCCAGAGACTCCGCCGCGCCCTCGGCCTTCTCGCCGGCGGGCTCGAAGAGGATGGGCTTGTGGCCATGCTCCTTCAGCCACGCCTTGGCCTCATCCACGCTGAATTTCTCCGCGTCGAACCGGATGGCCTGGAGCTCCGCTTTGCCGTCGGCGGTGATGCCCCAGACCGCGTGGATGCCGGGGCCGAACTTGTCGTTCTCCCGGCGGAACCGCTCGTAGCGCGACGGGTCCTTCAGGCGCGCACTGTGTTCAGTGGGATAAGGCATGCGCCGCCTCCTCGATTTCGTCGGGGGACTCGTCGTTTGCCTCGCGCGCGGGCAAGCCCGGCGCGGGCTTGGCGCTCGGCTCGGGCAGGCCCAGTTCGAGCATCAGGTTCCGTTCGCGGGCGCGCTGGCGGAGTTCCGCCTCCCAGTCCTTGCCCTGGCGGGCGTACTCGTGGGCGAGCGTGGTGGTGTGGTTCTTGAGCCGCGTTTCCTGGGCCGACGCCTCCTTGGCCGGGTCCACGTGCTCCATCCCGTCCCAGAACCACTGGTGGTCGGGCAGGACGCGGCCGCCGACCGGTCCCCCGGCCTCCAGGGCGTATTCCCACAGCCACGCGGCCAGCACGCGGTCGAGGACCTTCTCGGCCATGAAGGCCTGGTCCACGCGGATGGACTTGTAGTAGGTCTGGTGGTC
>DAOOIT010000082.1 GCA_035384565.1 Planctomycetota bacterium
CCCGTGGGGATTGCGAACCAACTCACCCTGTTGCGGCTCGGCCTGAGCCCGGTGTTCGTCGCCGCGTTCATCCTCGGCGGCACGGCCGGCCACGCGGCTGCGCTCGTCATCGCCTGCCTGTTCGAGATCACGGATCTGCTGGACGGCTATTTCGCCCGCACGAAGCGGGAGACGACGGAGTTCGGCAAGCTGGCGGACCCCATGGCCGACAGCATCGCGCGTTTCTCGGTGTTCCTGTGCTTCCTGTGGGGCGGGTACACGCATCTGTGGGTGTTGGCGGTGATCTTCTACCGCGACGCCCTGGTGGCCTACATTCGCGTGGCCGCGGCGCGGGCCGGCGTGGTGCTGGCCGCGCGCTTCAGCGGCAAGATGAAGGCCATCACGCAGGGCATCGTGATCCTGGCGGTGCTCGTCCTGATCGTGGCGACGCCGCCCGACGACCCGCTGGCCCTGGAGGCGACCCAGCAGAAGGCCCACTGGCTCATGGTCCTCGTGGCCGCGGTGACGCTGTGGTCGGGGGTGGACTACCTGCGGTCGGCCATGCCCCTGGTGCGCGGCATGATGCGCAAGCGCTAGGACCCGAGGAGCCGGCGCAGGAGGGCGAGGGCAGGGGGGTAGACGGTCGCCCCCACCAGCGCCAGAAGCCCCGCCGCCACTCCCGCGAGCACGCCCAGCCCCAGCACGAATCCGATGCCGGCGCGGAACCCGAACCAGACGGGCCTCGGCGAGGCCGTGTGGGCGATGGAGAGCACTTTCGAGAGCTGCGCCACCTGGGCCTCCAGGTCGTCGAGCAGGGACTTCAGGCGGCCGCTCGCCAGGTCGGTCTCGAGCCGCGGGGCGGGGGCGGCGGGTGCCGCGGCAACGGCTGGCGCCGCGGCAAGGGCGGGCGCTGCGGCAGGCGCCCTGGCGGGCCTGACGGGAGGCTCCGGCTCGATGCGCGCCGGGGGCTGGCGATCCCGCGGGTCGTCCTCCACGAGGCCGAAATCGGCGGCCTCGCGCGCAGGCTCGCGCGTCGCAGCGGCGGGCGGCACGGGGGAGAGAGGGGCGAACTTGGGCGCCTCGGCCCTCGGGGGCAGACGCTCGGCTGGGCGTGGCTCCTCCTCAACCTGCTGGGGCGCGAAACGGCGGGTGGAATGCCTGACCGCGGGCCCCGAGGCGGCAGGGGACGGTGCCTCCGCCGCCGGGAGCGGGGCCGAGGGCTGGCTTGGCGCGGGCTCCGAGGCCGTGGTGAACGGGAGGATGGCATTGTCCCCCACAGGGTCCTCGCTGGGGGCGGGCTCCATCTCCTCACGGGCCGGGGCCGCGCCGGCGGGCCTGCGGAGCTCCAGGAAGGGCAGATCGGAATCGCCACTCGCCGCCCTGGTCTTGGGGGCGGCCGAGGGAGCGGGCGCGCGCGGCGTGGGTATGGGCTGAGGCGCGTGCCGCGGCTTGGCGCCGGCCGCGGCTTCGCCCTCCGAAGGAATCTCCTTGGTGTCGGCCTCGATGTCCACGCCCGTCTCGATGGCGATGGCGTCGGGTGGCACGGCCTTGTCGCGGGCCTTCGGCAACGGGGGGGGGCCGCCGCGGGGCTTCTCCTTGGGACGCGGGGGGCGCGCGCCGAGGATCGCCTCCTCGCGGCACGCGCGGCATGTGCCCTCGTACACGTCGCGCCCTTGGAGCTCGGCGCCGCAGTTCTTGCACTTGGGCGTTTCGTCGGCCATGCATGACCTTTCCGAATGGCAGGGGAACGGCACCCCCGTATTGTAGCGCAGAGGCGTCGGGGTTCCAAGCGCTTCGTGCCGCCGCGCCTGGGTGCCCGGCCCGTGGTATAATCGCGGAGGCCCCACGGCGATGGCCCGCGGCCGAGTTCAGGAACCGGGACCCACATGTCTGAGTCATCTCTTGTTCGGGAACTGCCGCGCCGGCTGCTCGCGTGGTACTCGCGCGAGCGGCGCGACTTGCCCTGGCGTCGCACCCGCGACCCCTATCGCATCTGGCTGGCCGAAGTGATGCTCCAGCAGACGCGGGTGGACGCCGTGATACCCTACTACCGGCGGTTCCTGAGCCGGTTCCCCACGCTGACGGCGCTGGCGGCGGCGCCGTTGGAGGAGGTGCTCTGGGCGTGGGCCGGCCTGGGTTACTATGCCCGTGCGCGCAACCTGCACGCCGCGGCTCGCCGCGTGGTTGCCGAGCACGGCGGGCGCGTGCCCAGGGACCTCGAGGAGTTGCGCGCTCTTCCCGGCGTCGGGCGTTACACGGCCGGCGCCGTTCTGAGCATCGCCTTCGACGTGCCCGCTCCCGTGCTCGATGGGAACGTGGCGCGCGTCCTGGCCCGCCTGCTCCGCCTTCGGGGCGACATCCGGGCGGCGGCGACGCAGCGGCGCCTCTGGCGAGTGGCCGAGCAACTCATTCCCAGCGGCCGTGCAGGGGACTTCAATCAGGCGATGATGGAACTGGGGGCGCTCGTGTGCACGCCTGCCCGCCCCCGATGCCCGCGGTGCCCCGCCGCGAGGCTTTGCGGCGCGTTCCTGCACGGGGAACAGGAGGAGTTGCCCAGGAAGGCCAGGCGGGGGCCTGTGCCGCATTTCGACGTGGGGGTGGGCCTCGTGTGGCGGCGGGGCAGGGTCCTGATCGCCCGCCGGCCGCCCAGCGGGCTGCTCGGCGGGCTGTGGGAGTTTCCCGGCGGCAAGCGCGAGGAGGGCGAACCCCTCGAGGAGACCGTGCGCCGCGAGGTCCGAGAGGAAGTGGGTCTCGAGATTGGCCGCCTGTCGCCGCTTGTTATCTGCCAGCACGCCTACAGCCACTTCCGCGTGACCCTGCACGCCTTCGAGTGCCGGGCCCCTCGGGGGCGCGCGCGCCCGCTCGCATGCGAGGCGGTCCGCTGGGTGAGGCCGGCCGATCTCGCGGCGTATCCTTTTCCGGCCGGCAGCCGGGGAATCCTCCGCCGCATCGGCGGGGGCGCCGCTGCCGCCCGATGAGTGCCCGCGACGCGGGCGGGCCGGCGCGCTTGACTTGCGCTGGGCGGGCCTATACACTAGCGAAGGATGGACCCCTGGCTACTGGCAGAGCAGCATGGCAGACAGGGTCGCGATCATCTCCGACATCCACGCGAACCGCGAGGCCCTCGAGGCTGTGCTGGCCGATGCGGAGGCGCAGGGCTCGAACGAGGTTGTGTGCCTCGGCGACGTGGTGGGCTACGGGATCGATGCCGAAGCGTGCATTGACCTGGTTCAGCGCACGTGTTCCTTGTGCCTGTGCGGGAACCACGACTGGGCCGTGCTCAACACGGCCTTCGGGTTCAACCAGATGGCGCGGCAGGCGATTGACCTCACGCGGGACCGCCTGTCGCCCGCGCGCTGGCCGTGGCCGTCGCGCAAGCGCAGATGGGCCTTCTTGAAGAGCCTGCCGGAGACCCATCAACGCAATGGCAGGCTGCTCGTGCATGGCTCGCCCCGCGACCCGGTGACGGAGTACATCTTCCCCGAGGACGTGGAGGTGGATCCGGGGAAGATGGAGGAAATCTTCGCGAAGTTCGAGCGAACCTGCTTCGTGGGGCACACCCACCTTCCGGGGGTGTTCACGGAGGATATGGCGTTCTTCTCTCCCGCCGAGATAGGGGGCCGGTTCGACCTGGCGCGAGGGAAAGCGGTGGTGAACGTCGGCTCCGTGGGCCAGCCGCGCGATGGCGACCTGCGCGCGTGCTACGTGCAGGTCGAGGACGGCCAGGTGTTCTACCGCCGCGTGCAGTACGATGTTCGGAAGATGATGGAGAAGATTCGAGCCAGCCACCTCGATGCTCTCTGTGCGGAGCGTCTGGCCCTGGGCAGATGAGGCGCCTGGCTGGCGGTTCCGGCCCCCTTGTGAGCCTGTGGAGCACGTATGTCAGCGCTGGTGATCCTGTCTGTGTCGCTTCTGGCCGTTCTGGGGATTGGCTTCGGCGCGGGGCTGGCGGTGGCCGCCAGGCGCTTCCGTGTGGAGATGGACCCGCGCGTGGAGGAGGTGCTCGCGGTGTTGCCCGGCGCGAATTGCGGCTCGTGCGGCTACGCCGGGTGCGCCGGCTATGCGGCGGCCGTGGTGAAGGGCGAGGCCCCGCCCAACGCGTGCACGCCGGGCGGCCCCAAGTGCGCCAGGCTCATCGGCGCCATCCTGGGCGTCTCCGTGGACGAGGTCGAGAAGCGGCGTGCAGTCGTCCACTGCCAGGGGGGCTGGGGGGTGGCGGCCCAGCAGTTCGACTACGCCGGCGTGCGCGACTGCGCCGCGGCGGCCCTGCTCCAGGGCGGGCCGAAAGCCTGCAAGTTCGGCTGTGTGGGGCTGGGGAACTGCTCGCGCGCCTGCCCGTTCGGCGCGATCCAGATGAGCGCGGCGGGCCTGCCCGTCATCTCCGAAGCCAAGTGCACCGCCTGCGGCGTCTGCGTGAAGGCCTGCCCGGTCGGGATCATCAGCATCCTGCCCAGCCAGCACCGCGTCTTCCTGGGCTGCTCGAACCCCGCGGCCAAGGGGCCGGCCATGAAGGCCATGTGCGGGCGGGGCTGCATCAAGTGCCGGCTCTGCGTGAAGGTGACGGAGTCGGGGGCGGTGAGCTGGGGAGAGAGCCTGCCCAAGATAGACTTCGCGAAGTGGACCGACCCTGACGCCGCCGTGACCAAGTGCCCCATGAGCACGTTCGTGGACCAGCGGGGGATGACGGCAGCCGCGAGCGTGGGGAACGCGTGACGCAGGTGTTCGGGGGCCTGGTCGCACTGCCACAATGACAACCGCCCCGCCCGGCGAGGGCCGCATGGCTGCCACTTTGGCAGCGGCCTGAGTCTTCCGCCGGTGCGCAACGTGCACAAGAACGCTATCCCTGGACACTTACGCGGCGGTCGCGATGCGGAAAGGCTTTGGTACGGAATTTGTAGCGCTGCCGCAAGAAGGTCCGCCTCGAATGTCGAGGCCGGAGTTGAACCGGCCGGGACCTTCCGCTATAATGCCAACGCGCCCGGTTCTGGGCGGCAAGGAGGATGAGGCGAATGGCCAAGTTGCTTGCGTTCGAGGATGACGCGCGAGCGTCGCTGCGCGCCGGGGTGGAGAAGCTGGCCCGCGCCGTGAAGAGCACGCTAGGGCCGCGGGGGCGGAATGCGCTGCTGGACAAAGGCTGGGGCAGCCCCAAGGTGACGCGCGACGGCGCCACCGTGGCCGAAGAGATCGATCTGGCGGACCGCTTCGAGAACCTCGCCGCGCGCCTCCTGCGCGAGGCCGCCACCAAGACCCACGACGATGCCGGCGACGGCACCACCACCTCCACGGTCCTCGCCGAGGCCCTCTTCCTGGCCGGCCTCAAGATGGTCATCGCCGGCCACTCGGCCATTCACGTGGTGCGCGGGCTCAACAGGGGCGTCGAGGCCGTGCTCGACAAGCTGGCGAAGATGAGCCGGCCCATCCAGGACTCCGAGATCGCCGGCATGGCGACCCTCGCGGCTAACCAGGACGCCGAGATCGGCAAGACCATTGCCGAGGCGATCCGCAAGGTGGGCAAGGACGGCGTCATCACCATCGAGGAGGGGAAGGGCCTCGAGACGGTCGTGGACGTTGTCCAGGGCATGCAGTTCGACCGCGGCTTCCTCTCCCCGCATTTCGTTACCGACCCCGAGGCGATGACGTGCGAGCTGGAGGACGCCTATATCCTCATTCACGAGGAGAAGATCAGCAACGCGCGTGAGCTGGTGCCGCTGCTCGAAAAGGTCGCGGAAACCAAGCGGCCGCTCCTGGTCATCGCCGAGGAGGTCGAGGGCGAGGCCCTCGCCACCCTGGTCGTCAACAAGCTGCGCGGCATCCTCCCGTGCGCCGCCGTGAAAGCCCCCGCCTACGGCGACCGGCGCAAGGCCATGCTGGAAGACATCGCCATCCTCACCGGCGGCAAGGCGATCTTCAAGGAGTTCGGCCTGAAGCTCGACACCGTGAGCCTCCACGACCTGGGGCGGGCCAAGAAGGTCATTCTGGACCAGGATAACACGACGATCGTCGAAGGGGCCGGCGACCCCGCCGGCATCAGCGGGCGCTGCAAGCAGATTCGCAAGGAACTCGAGGCGACCACCTCCGACTACGACCGCGAGAAGCTCCAGGAGCGGCTGGCCAAGCTCGCCGGCGGCGTGGCCGAGATCCGCGTCGCCGCGGCCACCGAGAGCGAGATGAAAGAGAAGAAGGCCCGGTTCGAGAGCGCCCACAGCGCCACCCGCGCCGCCATCGAAGAGGGGATCCTCCCGGGCGGCGGCGTGGCGCTCGTGCGGGCCGCGAAGGCGCTCGACGCCCTCCAGGTGCCTGCGGAAGAGCGGGTCGGCGTGCAGGTGCTCCGCGATGCCCTCTCCGCGCCCCTCAAGCAGATCGCCAAGAACGCCGGCTTCGAGGGCGCCGTCATCCTGCGCAAGATGCTCAACGAGAAGGACACCGTCGGCTTCGACGTGGTCGCCGAGAAACACTGCGACCTCATCGAGGCCGGCATCATTGACCCCGCCAAGGTCACCAAGGCCGCCCTCAAGAACGGGGCCAGCGCCGCCACCATGCTCCTCATGAGCGACTGCCTCGTCGTCATGGAGGTGGAGAAGGAGACTGACGAACACGGGCACGCCCACCCGCACGGCGACTGAGCCGTCGGCGAGACGCCCTGGGGTCTGGAGTCAAACAGCAAGAAAAGGTATTGAGTACGGGAGTCGACCAGGATGCCAAAGCAGATTCTATACGATGCAGATGCCCGCATGAAGGTGCTCGACGGGATTCGGAAGCTCACGCGCGCGGTGGCTGTCACCCTCGGCCCCACCGGGCGCAACGTGCTGCTCCAGAAGTCCTACGGCGGCCCCACGGTCACCAAGGACGGCGTGACCGTGGCCAAGGAAGTCGAGCTTGAGGACCCCTTCGAAAACATGGGCGCCAAGATGGTGCGCGAGGTGGCCTCGAAGACCAGCGACGTGGCGGGCGACGGCACCACCACGGCCACCGTGCTGGCAGAGGCCATCTACGGCGAGGGCCTCAAGGCGGTCATGGCCGGCGGCGACGCCCTGGCCATCCGCCGCGGCATCGAGCGGGCCACCGAGGCCACCATCGAGGAGATCGGCCGCCTGGCACGGCCCGTGAAGTCCAAGGACGAGGTCGCCCAGGTGGCGGCCATCTCCGCCAACAACGACCGCTTCATCGGCGGCCTCATCGCCGATGCCGTCGAGCGGGTCGGCAAGGACGGCGTCGTGACGGTGGAAGAGGGGAAGACAGTGGAGACGGGCCTCGAGTTCCTCGAAGGCCTCCAGTTCGACCGCGGCTACCTGAGCCCCTACTTCGTCACGAGCCCGCAGACGATGGAGGCCGTGCTCGAAGACTGCCTGGTGCTCCTCCATGAGAAGAAGCTCTCGAACCTGCGCGACATGCTGCCCCTGCTGGAGGCCGTGGCGCAGTCCGGCAAGCCGCTGTTTGTGGTGGCCGAGGACGTCGAGGGCGAGGCCCTGGCGGCCCTGGTCATCAACCGGCTGCGCGGCCTGCTCCCCTGCGTGGCCGTCAAGGCCCCCGGCTTCGGCAACCGCAGAAAGGCCCTCCTCGAAGACATGGCCATCCTCACCGGCGCCAGGCTCATCTCGGAGGACCTGGGCGTCAAGCTCGAAAACGTCCAACTCAGCGACTTGGGCAAGGCGCAGAAGGTCACCGTGACCAAGGACCGGGCCACAATCATCGGCGGCGGCGGCTCCACGGCCGAGGTGAAGAAGCGCATCGCCCAGATCCGGTACCAGATCGAGACGACCACCTCGGACTACGACCGCGAGAAGCTCGAGGAGCGTCTCGCCAAGCTGTCGGGCGGCGTGGCGATCGTCAAGGCCGGCGGCGCCACCGAGGCCGAGGTCAAGGAGCGCAAGGCCCGCATCGAGGACGCCTTGCACGCGACCCGGGCCGCCATCGAGGAGGGCATCGTGCCGGGCGGCGGCGTGGCCCTGCTGCGCGCCCAGGCGGCCGTCGAGAAGGCCAAGGCGAAGCTGCGAGGAGACGAGAAGCTCGGAGCCGGCATCGTCGCACGGGCCATCGAGATGCCGCTGCGCCTCATCGCGTCGAACAGCGGCGCCGACGGGGCCGTGGTGGCCGCCGAACTCAAGGAGCAGAAGCCGAACATCGGGTTCGACGGCAACTCGCAGGAATACGTCGACATGTTCGACGCGGGGATCATTGACCCCGCCAAGGTGGCTCGCTGCGCCCTCCAGAACGCCGCGAGCATCGCCGCGGTCATGCTGACCACGGAGACCCTGGTGACCGACTTCGACGACAAGAAGGAGAAGGCACCCGTCGAGGGAAGCGTCCACTGAGCACGCGCGGGCGCCCCTGGCGAGAAGAGAGGAGCCGACATGCAACCGCCGCGTAGGCCGCTGAGACTGGCTGTTCTGCTGGGCCTGATGCTGGCACCCTCCGCGCTGAGGGCGGGCGCCGCCGACGAGGCCCTGGAAGCGCAGATCGGCGTGCTCCAGGACCAGGCGCGCCCCGACTCCCAGCGCGCGACCGCGCGAAGGCTGATCGCTTCGAGCGTCGCGCGCGGCGACAACCCCGCCGTGCTCGACCGGGTGATCAAGCTCGGCAACGAGGCCACCGCCAACCGCGTGCGGTTCGACGTAGCCTTCATCCTGGCCCAGACCAGCGCCGGCAAGAGCGTGGTGCCCCCGAACCGCGTTGCCGAAGTCACTGCGCTGCTCCAGAAATGGTACGAGGCTGCCGACTCCGATGCCTCGGTGCGCCTGTGGTCGGCCGTCGGACTGGCCAACACCCAGGACCCCAAGGTGCTCGACTATCTCAAAGAGAAGGCCCTGAAGCCCGACGGCGACGTCGTCCTGCGCGTGGCCGTGGCGCGAGCCCTGGCCGGCTGGCGGGGCGAAGTCCTCGAGAAGCAGATCGCGCCCCTGCTCCTCGAGTGGCTGTCGGCGAAGGACCCCGAGATCGTGATCGCCGGCTGTGACGCGCTGCGCCTCACCGAACTCGATACCGAGGGGGTCATCGAGCCCCTCCTCGCGCTGGCCCGGGACTCGGCCGACGAGCGCATCTGGCGTGCTGCGGCCACCACCCTCGGCCGACTCGGCGGCAGTGCGATCTTCATCAAGGGCGGGGCCGATGACGCCGAACGGAAGGCCAAACTCCAGGCCTGGGAAAACGCCTGGCGCGTTCGGAAGAAGCGTGCCGTTCGAGCCGAGAAGGAGGGATGAACCCAGGGCCGCGAGTGCCTGTCCGGGCGACGCATCCGGGGCAGGCGCCTGCCTTTCCTTCACGCAAGCGTCACCTGAACCCGTGCATGGCGCCGACGACGGCTGCTCTGATAGAGTCCCTTACGCATGGCCAAGCGCGACTACTACGAGGTGCTGGGAGTCAGCCAGGAGGCCTCGGCGGACGAAATCCGGCGCAGCTTCAAGAAGCTGGCACTGAAGAACCACCCGGACCGCAACCCCGACAACCGGAAGGAGGCCGAGGAACGGTTCAAGGAGATTGCGGAAGCCTACGAGGTGCTGAGCGACCCTGAGAAGCGGCGGCGCTACGACCAGTACGGCCCCGACGGCCTCAAGGGCACCGGGTTCCAGCACTTCAGCAGCGTCGAGGATGTCTTCGGGTCCAACCTGTTCGCCGGCATCTTCGAGGAACTCGGCCTCTTCGGCCTCGGCGGCGGCGGTGGCAGGCGGCGGCGAGGGTACGACGTCGAGCACGAGCTGCACCTGAGTCTGCGGGATGCGTGCTTCGGCGTCACCCGCACCATCGAGATCACGCGGCGCGAGCCGTGCGCCGCCTGCGGCGGCAGCGGAGCGCAGCCGGGGTCAGGCCCTCGCACGTGTCCCACGTGCCGGGGCCGGGGCCAGGTGGAGCAGCGCGCCGGCTTCTTCGCCGTGCGCACCCTGTGCCCCTCGTGCCGGGGCGGCGGGCAGGTGATTGACAAGCCATGCGGCGATTGCTCCGGCGCCGGCAGAACCCCGCGCCGGGTGGCCATCGAAGTCCGCATCCCGCAGGGCATCGAGGACGGGGTGCGCCTGCGCGTGCCCGGCCAGGGCGAGCTGGGCAACGACTCCCTGGAGCGGGGCGACCTGTACTGCTACGTGCACGTGCAGCCCGACGAGTTCTTCAAGCGCCAGGGCGACGACCTGATCTGCCGGGTCCCGATCACCTACAGCCAGGCGGCCCTGGGCGCCGAGGTGGACGTGCCGACGATCGAGGGACGGCTGGCCAAGCTGCGGGTGCCGCCCGGCACCCAGAGCGGCGAGGTGCTCACCCTGCCCCGCCTCGGGGTGCCGCGGCTCAATGGCCGGGGACGCGGCGACGAGCACGTGATCGTGCAGATCGAAGTGCCCAAGAAAGTCACCGAGCGCCAGGCGGAGCTCCTCCGGCAGCTCGCCGAGCTGGAAGACAGGAACGTGACGCCCGGACGAAAGAGCTTCTTCGGGAAGCTCAAGGATTTCTTCACCGAGGAATGAGAGCGTAGCCGATGTCACAAGAGCCCGACATCCCCGAGAAGCCTGAGCCCGACACCGAGAGTTCCGAGCACGCCGAGGAAGAGGTGCCGACCGAGGAACAGGAACCCGTCGCCGGCGACACGCAGGCGAGCGACCTGGCCACCGTGGAGGTGCTGGCCGAGGAGATCAACGAGCTGCGCTCCCGGGCCGCTGAGCGCGACGATTTCCTCGACAAGCTCCAGCGCACCAAGGCCGACTTCATCAACTACCAGAAGCGCCAGGAGCGCGAGCGGGGGCGCGTGGCCGACGAGGCGCGACGCCGCTTCGCCCTCCGCATCCTGCCCGTGGTGGACGACCTGGAGCTGGCGCTCAACACCCCCGGCGCCGCGAAGGAGAGCGGCGTGCTTCTGCGGGGCGTCGAGCTCATCCACAGCAAGCTCCTCGCCGCGCTCCGCGAAGAGGGCGTGACGCCTTTCGAATCCCTGGCCAAGCCCTACGACCCCGCCTACCACGAGGCGATCGCCCAGGTGGAGAGGCAGGGCGTGGCCGACCAGACCATCGTGGAGGTCGTGCGCAAGGGATACCTGATCGAGGACCGCCTGCTGCGGCCCGCGCGAGTCGTCGTGGCCAAGAGTGCGCCATCGGCCGCGCAGGGCACCAACTAGCCAGAGTGGCGCCCCCCTCCCGCGGGGGCTGAGGATGATGGGGACGAAGAGAGGTGACATGCTATGCCGACCTACGAGTATGAATGCCAGGCGTGTGGGGCCAGCTTCGAGCGCTTCCAGAGCATCACCGAAGAGCCGATCCGCCGTTGCCCGAAGTGCAGGCGAGCCAAGGCGCGGCGCCTGATCAGCGCCGGAGGGGGCCTCCTGTTCAAAGGATCGGGCTTCTACATCACCGACTACCGAAGCTCCGAATACCAGGCCAAAGCCAAGGCCGAGACCAGCTCCTCCGCCGGCGCGTCGAAGGACACGGCGTCCGCCAAGGACAGCTCCACCAAGCCGGGGGCAGAGAAGCATGCCGACAAGGGAGGAAAATAGCCCGCCCCCGCCCCCGCCCCCAGGCGCGCCCGCGGGGACCTGCCCCATCTGCCGTAAGCCGGCGGCCCAGAGCCTGCCCCATTTCCCTTTCTGTTCCAAACGGTGTAAGCTGTTAGACCTGGGCCGTTGGCTCGGGGGCCAGTACCGCCTCGAGGAACCCATCAGCGAGGGGGACTGGCAGGCCCACTCCTGGGACCCGCCCGACGAGGACTCTCTAGCCGAGGGCACGCCATGAGGAAACCGAAGAGCGACTGGACGGACCTGTTCCTGGCCTTCCGCCTGCTGCTCGACCCTCGCAAGCTGTGGCTCGCCTTCAAGGGCATCGTCTTCTCCGTGGCGCTCGCGGGCCTTCTCCTGGCGCTGTTCGGGTGCCTCTACAACGCCCTGGAGATCCCGATGGGGGCGCCCCCTCCCGCCCTGCCGCTCGAGGGCCTGGACGCCCGGCTTGCCGAGGAGGCCGGCTTCCCCGTGGCCGACACCGACATCCTCGGCGCCCTCCTGAGCGGCCGCCTCGGGGCCGCCGCCCGGGCCACACGGGCCTTTGCCTGCGACCTGGTGACGAACGCCTGCCGCGAGCTTGGAGCGGTTCTGGCGGTCCGCTGCGCCCTCCCGTTCGGCCGCCTGGTCATGGTGTGGTCGTGCCAGAGTCTTGCCACGCTGGCCGTGCTCGGGTTGCTGATCGGCTTCGGGCTGCTGTTCGTGTGGTCCTACTACGGCGCCGCCATCATGAGGCTCACGGCTGTGGAGTACGCGGTAGGGGACCGGCTCGACCTCGAGAGCGCCTGCGCCTACACGCGGCGCAAGCACCAGTCGTTCTACGGTCCGCCGCTCGGCTTGGCCCTCGCCATTGTGGCGCTCGAGCTGCTGCTCATGGCCGCCGGCTTCCTGGTGTGGAACCTCCTGCTGGCGGTGGTGGCCCTCGTCGGCCTGCTCGCGATTGGCGTTGCGGCGGCGGTCGTCCGCGACCGCAGCCGTTCGACGGCGAAGGGGGCCCTGGCGGGGCTGGTCGGCGTGTGCGCACTGGCCGGCCTCCTGTGGGCGATCGCTGCGCTGGGATGGCGCATCCCGTACGCGGGCGAACTCGTGGTCGGCCTCCTGTCGCCGATGGCCCTCCTGGGCGGGCTCGTGGCGGCGATGCTCGGCCTTTGGCTCATCCTCGGCCTTCCGCTGATGGCGGGAGCCGTTGCCACGGGCGACGTGGGCGCCTTCGACGCCTGGAGCCGGTCCTTCCATTACCTGTTCACACACCCGTGGCGCTATGCCTTCTACGTGCTGGCCGCAGTGGCCCATGGCGGAGCCTGCCTCGCATTCGTGTACCTGGTTCGCATCGGCGCCGAGTGGGCCACGCTGGCCCCGCTGTCCATGGGCACGCTGGTGACGGGCGGCGAGGCGTCCGAGACCGTGGTGGGCTTCTTCCTGATGATGGACAGGGTGCTTCTGGACATTGTGTTCCTGGCATTCTGTGCAGGCTATGTCTTCACGTCGGCCACGGTGATCTACTTCCTGTTGCGCCTGCGCGCGGACGGGACGCCGATCACGGAGGTGCACCTGGAGCCCGGGGACGCCGAGCGACTCCTCCCTGCGTCGGCCCCCCCCAAGAGCTGAGGCCCCCCGCCATGAGCCTTCCCTGTGTGGCCATCGTTGGGCGGCCCAACGTCGGCAAGTCCACCCTCTTCAACGCGCTGTGCGGCCGGCGGATCGCCATTGTCGAGGCCACGCCAGGCATCACCCGCGACCGGCTGAGCTCCGTGGTGCGCCATTCGGGGGCGAGCTTCGAACTGGTGGACACGGGCGGCATCGGGGTAGAGGATGCCGATGGCCTGACCGCGCATGTGCAGCGGCAGATTGACCAGGCGCTCGAACGGGCCGATCTGCTGGTGATGGTGGTGGACACCCGCGCCGGGCTCCTTCCCGATGACCGCGCCATCGCCACCCGGCTTCGCGGCCTTCAGAAGCCCGTGCTCCTGGTGGCCAACAAGGCCGATGGGCCGGCCGCGGAGCCGGCCGCGGCCGAGTTCGCGGCGCTGGGGCTCGGCCCGCCACTCCCTGTCTCGGCCACGCACTCCCGGGGACTCGGCCGCCTGTTGGACGCCGTGGTGGCGGCTCTGCCGGCGGGGTTGTTGGGCCGCGCCCCGGACGTGATGATGAAGCTCGCCATCGTGGGCCGCCGGAACGTCGGAAAGTCCTCGCTTGTCAATGCCATCGCGGGCGAGGAGCGGGTCATCGTGAGCGAACTCCCCGGCACGACGCGCGATGCGGTGGACGTGCAGTTCGAGAAGGACGGCAAGACCTTCGTGGTGATTGACACGGCGGGAATCCACAAGCAGCGCCGCCAGCGGGCCTCCGTCGAGTTCTACGGCCTGGTGCGCGCCCGGGAGTCCATCGCCCGGGCGGACGTGGTGTTCCTGATGCTCGACGTGGCCTCGGACATCGTGGAGGTGGACAAGCGCCTGGCCCGCGAGATTGGCGACCGCCTGAAGCCCTGCGTGATCGTGGTGAACAAGTGGGACCTGGCCAAGGGGAAGATCTCGACTCAGCAGTATGCCGACTACCTGGAGAAGACGCTGCCTGTGCTGAGCTACGCGCCAATCACCTTCACGACGGCCCGTTCGGGCCGGCGGGTCTGGCCGACCATCGAACTCGCGCAGCAGCTCTTCAAGCAGGCCCATCACCGCGCTACCACCGCAGAGGTGAACCGAGCCCTGCACGAGGCCGTGCGTCTCAAGAGCCCCGGCCGGCAACAGGGCGCGCAGGCGCGATTCTACTACGCAACGCAGGTGGGGGTGGCCCCGCCGACGCTCGTGGTGTTCGTGAACCGCCCGGAGCTGGTCGGCGCGGTCTACCGCCGATACCTGGCCAACGCGCTGCGCGAGCGCCTGCCATTCCCCGAGGTTCCCATCCGCCTGGACCTGCGCGCTCGAACGCGCCGTGGCGGCGAGTGAGGAACTCGGCCCTGCCTCGCCTTGACGGGGCGCATGGGGCAGGCTATAATCCACCCGTAGGCATCCGTGCGATCCCGCGGGAGTTCCCCGATGCGTGTGCCGGCTGCCGAGGGCGGGCCGATGGGCGACCCCAAGCGCATGAAGGCCCCCTGGCGCCTCCTCGATGAGGACCAGGTCATCCTGTACATTCTCAGCCTCTTGGCCATCGGCGCGTGCGCGTGGGCCTACGCGGCGTCCCGATGGCCCCAGACGAAGCCCGTGGAACGCCTGAAGGCGGGCGACGGCATCGAGTACCGGATCGATCTGAACCGCGCGGGCGTGCAGGAACTGAAGCTCCTGCCGGGCCTCGGCCCGGCGAGGGCGGCTCGGATCATCGCCTATCGCGAGGCGCACGGGCCATTCCAGCGCGGGACCGATCTGCTCCAGGTGCCCGGGCTGAACAGAGACATGGTCGCGAGGCTTCGGGGCCTCGTGACGCCCGATGTGGACGCCGCACTCCAACCAACGGAGCTTGTGCCTTGAGGCCGAACGCGATACTGCTCTACGCCGGCGCGCTGCTCGCGGGCATCAGCCTGGTGCTCGGCGGCAGGCAGTTGGCGATCGGCTTCACGCCCGAGGCCCAGGCGATGGACCTGGCCGGCCCGATCCTCGCGGTCGTCACGGCTCTTCTGTGCCTCGCCGTGCTGGACTGGGCCAGGAACCTGCCGCGCGGAGGGGGGGCGAGTGAGGACTTCGGTGAGGAGGACGACGAGCTGGCAGCGGAGCGTCCCGCGCCGGTGAGCGCCAGCGCGGACAAGGAGCTTGCCGCCATCCTGAGGGTGCTCGATGACCTCGCCGGCGGGGAGCCGAGCCGTGACGAGATTGCGGAGCAGGGCCTGAAGGCGGTGGCGGACTTCGCGCACGCCTCGGCTGTGACCTTGTGGCTGCGAGACGATTCGGGCGCGTTCCACGCAAGAGCCGAGTGCGCCGACGGCGCCGTGGTGAGGCGCGATGCCCCGGCCGACGAGGCTGACAGGGGCCCCCTGGAGCGATTGGCCGAGTGTCGCAAGCCCCTGGAAACGAGGGGCGATGCCGCCGCGGAGTTCCTCTTCCCCCTGCTGAACGGGGAGCGCTGCTTCGGGGCTCTGCGGGTGGAGGTGCCCCTGGCTGCTGGGGCCGAGGGGGCCGATGCCGTGCCGAGGCTGGGCCGTCGGCTGGAGGCCGCGGCCCGCGCCCTGTCGCGCGCCCTCCAGGCGCCCGCGGCCTACGAGGCCGCCGTGCTGGACCCTGTGACAGGGGCCTACTCGCAGCGGCACTTCGTGAGCCGGCTGACCGAAGCCATCAGCCTGTGCCGCCGCTACGGCGAGCCGCTGTCGCTGCTGGTGATTGATGTGGACAACTTCAGGATGCTGAACGACTCGTTCGGCTCGGCCGCCTGCGATCGCCTGCTGCATGCGGTCGCGTCGCTCGTCAAGCAGAACATCCGCGATGCCGACAGCGTGTACCGGTGCGGCGGCGACGAGATCGCCGTGCTGGTGCCGAACACCGAGGCCGACAAGGCGCGGACCGTCGCCGAACGCCTGCGGCGCCTCCTCCGCGAGAACAGGTATCCGGCCGACGACGGCACCGCGATCATCGCCAGCGTCAGCATCGGCGTGGCGGAGTTCGACGAGGACATGAGCGGCATTGACCCGCTGCTCGCCCACGCAGGGGAAGCCGTGCGCGCGGCCAAAGAGAGCGGCCGCGACCGCGTGCGGGTCTGGGAGCCGCCCCGCGAGGTTGCCGCCGAGGCCCCCAGCGAAGCCACAGCCGGCTGACACGCTCCCTGGCCGTGGAACGGGATGCCGCCATGAGCGCGTTCGACCTGCGCGCGAAGTTCGAGCCACGCGGCGATCAGCCGCAGGCCATCGAGGCCCTTGTCACCCGCTTCCGCGCCGGGGCCCGGCACCAGACGCTCCTGGGCGTGACCGGCTCGGGCAAGACGTTCACCATGGCCCATCTCATCGCGCGCCTGGGCCTGCCCACGCTGGTCATCTCGCACAACAAGACGCTCGCCGCGCAACTGTACAGCGAGTTCCGAGAGGTCTTTCCCCACAACGCGGTCGAGTACTTCGTCAGCTACTACGACTACTTCCAGCCCGAGGCCTACATCCCCAGCACCGACACGTACATCGAGAAGGACGCCTCGATCAACGACGACCTGGACCGCCTGCGCCTCTCGGCCACCAGCGCCGTGCTCTCGCGCCGCGACGTGATCATCGTGGCCAGCGTGTCGTGCATCTACGGCCTGGGCTCGCCGGCCGACTACGAGCGCATGACCCTGGCCCTCCGCGTGGGCCAGGCGATCGAGCGCGACGAACTCCTGCGGGCGCTGGTGGACATCCAGTACGACCGCAACGACTTCCAGCTCGTCCGCGGCCACTTCCGCGCGCGCGGCGACGCCGTGGAGATCTCTCCCGCCTACCAGGAGAGCGCCTACCGCATCGAGTTCTGCGGCGACGAGATTGACCGCCTCGCCGAGATTGACCCCCTGAGCGGCCGGACCCTGCGCGTCTACGACCAGCTCACGATCTTCCCCGCCCGCCACTTCGTGCTGCCGCAGCACAAGCTCACCGACGCGCTGGCCGGCATCGAGGAGGAGCTGGAGGCGCGGCTCGCCGAACTGCGCCAGCGCGGCAAGCTGATCGAAGCGCAGCGCCTCGAGGCGCGCACGCGCTACGACCTCGAGATGCTCTCCGAGACCGGCTTCTGCCCGGGCATCGAGAACTACTCGCGCCACCTCAGCGGCCGAGCGCCCGGCAGCCGCCCCTGGGTGCTCCTGGACTACTTCCCCAGCGAGTTCCTCACCATCGTGGACGAGTCGCACGTCACCATCCCGCAGCTTCAGGGGATGTACGGCGGCGACCGCTCGCGGAAGGTCACGCTCGTCGAGCACGGCTTCCGCCTCCCCTCGGCGCTCGACAACCGCCCCCTGAAGTTCGAGGAGTGGGAGAGCCTGGTCGGCCGCGTGCTCTTCGTCTCCGCCACGCCCGGCCCCTACGAGCTCGCGCGCTCGGGCGGCGAGGTGGTCCAGCAGGTCATCCGCCCCACGGGCCTCGTGGACCCCGCCATCGCCGTGCGGCCCGCCACCGGCCAGGTGGAGGACCTCCTGCGCGAGATCGCCCGACGCGTCGCGCGCAAGGAGCGGGTGCTCGTGACCACGCTGACCAAGCGCCTGGCCGAGGACGTGAGCGACTACATCCTCGAGGAAGGCTATCGCTGCCGCTACCTGCACTCCGAAATCGAGACCATCGAGCGCGTGGAGATCCTCCGCGACCTGCGGCGCGGCGAGTTCGACGTCCTCGTCGGCGTCAACCTCCTCCGCGAGGGGCTCGACCTGCCCGAGGTGGCCCTCGTGGCGATCCTGGACGCCGACAAGGAGGGCTTTCTCCGCTCCGAAACCTCGCTCGTCCAGATGATCGGCCGGGCCGCGCGCAACGTGAATGCCGAGGTGATCCTCTACGCCGACAGCGTGACCGACTCGATGCGCCGGGCGATTGACGAGACCGACCGCCGCCGCGCCATCCAGCTCGCCTACAACCGCGAGCACGGCATCACGCCGAAGACCGTGACCAAAGAGATCCTGCGCGGCATCCAGGACGAGGTGGCCGCCCACCGCGTCGAGCGCGAGATGGTGGGCGAGAGCGAGGAGCGCTACGCGCGGCGCGAGCAGATCGGCGAGCTCGAGCGCGAGATGCTCGCCGCCGCCGAGGTGCTCGACTTCGAGCGCGCGGCCGCCCTGCGCGACCGCCTCTACGCGCTGCAAGGGAAGTCTGTGGACGTGGTGAAGCCGCAAGCGTCGCGGCGGCCCTATAAGACGCGGCGCAAGGCGAGCCGCAAACAACCGTGGGAATGACCCGACAGGAGGAGACCCGATGAAGGCGATCCACTCGCTTGGCGCCGCGCTGGTGCTGGCCGGCGCCGCCCTGGGCGGCCAGGCGCTTCTCGTGGAGGCCGAAAGCTTCGCCGACCCCGGCGGCTGGGTGCTCGACCAGCAGTTCATCGGCGAGATGGGCTCCCCCTATCTCCTCGCCCACGGCCTCGGCGTGCCCGTGGCCGACGCGAGGACCACCGTGACCTTCCCCGCCACGGGAGAATACCGCGTCCTCGTGCGCACGGTGGACTGGGTGGCGAAGTTCGGCGCCTCCGGCGCGCCGGGGCGGTTCCAGGTCGTGGTGGACGGCACGCCGCTGGCGACCACCTTCGGCACCCAGGGCGCAGAGTGGGCCTGGCACGAGGGCGGCACGGTGAACATCACGAAGAGGGAGGTGCCCGTCGCACTCCATGACCTCACGGGGTTCGAGGGCCGGTGCGACGCCCTTCTCTTCACCCCCGAGGCGCGCTTCACGCCCCCGAACGACCCGAGGGGCCTGGACGAGTTCCGCCGCAAGGCGCTCGGGCTGCCCGACGAGCCGGCCGACGGCGGCCGCTACGACCTCGTGGTGGTGGGCGGCGGCGTGGCCGGCACCTGCGCCGCCGTGGCGGCGGCCCGGCTGGACCTCCGGGTGGCCCTGATCCAGGACCGCCCCGTGCTCGGCGGCAACAGCAGCTCGGAGGTCCGCGTGTGGATCCAGGGCCGGACCAATCTCGGCCCGTACCCGCGCCTGGGCGAGATCGTGCGCGAGCTGAACCCCAAGCCCCCCCGCCGCAGCCCCGACACCGAAGAAGCCCACGGCGACGCGGCCAAGCTTGCCGTGGCCCGGGCCGAGAAGAACCTTGCGCTCTACCTCAACCACCATGCCTTCAAGGTCGAGATGGCCGGGAAGCGCATCGCCGCCGTGATCGCCCGGAACGTGGCCACCAGCCAGGAGGTCCGCTTCGCCGGCCGCCTGTTCGCCGATTGCACGGGCGACGGCACGATCGGCTTCCTGGCCGGCGCCGACCACGAGACGACCGAGAAGGGCCACATGGGCGGCAGCAACATGTGGCGCGTGGTGGACACCGGCCAGCCCTCGCCCTTCCCCCGCTGCCCCTGGGCCTATGACCTCCGGGGCAAGCCCTTCCCCTCCAAGCTCGACCAGCTCGGCCACTGGTTCTGGGAGAGCGGCTTCGACCGCGACCCCCTCCGCGAGGTCGAGCGCGCGCGCGACAACAACTTCCGCGGCATGTACGGCGCCTGGGACTGCCTGAAGAACGACCTGAAGCTCTACCCGAACCACAAGCTCGAATGGGCCGCCTACGTCATCGGCAAGCGCGAGTCGCGCCGCCTCCTCGGCGACGTGATCGTCACCAAGGACGACGTGCTGGGCAACCGCGAGTTCCCCGACGCCTGCGTGCCGTGCACGTGGTCCATTGACCTCCACGTGCCCGAGCCGAAGCTGGGCAAGTACTTCGAGGGCGACGAGTTCATCTCCATCGCCAAATTCACCCACTTCCAGGGGCCGTTCCTGCTGCCCTACCGCAGCCTGTACTCGCGGAACATTGAGAACCTGATGATGGCGGGCCGCGACATCAGCGTCACCCACGAGGCCCTGGGCACCACGCGCGTGATGGGCACCGGGGGCATGATGGGCGAGGTGGTCGGCCGCGCCGCCGCCCTGTGCAAGAGGCTCGACACCACGCCGCGCGGCGTCTACGAGAAACACCTCGACGAGCTCAAGAAGCTCCTCTCCACGCCCCTGAGCACGCAGGCGCTGCCGGCGCCCGCCGCCAGCCGCCCGCCCAAGCCCATGCCCCCCTTCACCCCGCCCGGCGAGAACCTGGCCCGCACCGCGAAGGTCACCACCTCGGGCGACCGCGATGCCACGATGTACCCCCCGTCGAGCCTCACCGACGGCAAGGCCGACACGACCACCAACGCCGGGCGCTGGGTGAGCCCCGCCGAAGTGCCCAATTGGGTGGAACTCTCCTGGAACGAGGAAAGGCGCATCGCCTCCGCGCGCATCGTCTCCGGCTGGCTGTCGGCGGGAGCGGTGGGGGACCCGATCACCGACTTCGCGCTCCAGTGGCACGACGGGCAGGCGTGGCGCGAGGTCCCCGGGTCAGCGGTCAGGGGCAACGACGACCCCTATCGCGTCTGGTCGTTCGAGCCGGTGAAGACGAAGCGGCTTCGGCTGCTCGTCACGGCCGCGCCCACCAACACCTCGCGCTTGTGGGAACTGGAGGTCTACGGCCCCGCCGCCAGCAAGTAGCGCCAGCCCAGGGCCAGCACGCCCGCCAGCAGCAGCGTGCCGTCTGCGATGAGCGTGTACACCACGTCGCATGCGCCGCCCCGCCGCACGCGCCAGCGCAGGTGGGCCAGCAGGTACGCGGGGCAGGCCAGCAGCCCCCAGGCCAGGCGCGGCGCCCAGCCCAGCGCCGGGGCCGCCGCGAGCACCACGGCCAGCAGCACCGCGAGCGCGGCCAGCAGCGCCCGGGTCCGGTCCGCTCCCAGGAGGATCGGCAGCGTCTCGCGCCCCAGCAGGCGGTCCTCCTGCATGTCGCCCAGATTCACCAGGCTGGCCTTTACGAAAGTGAGCACGAACGCGAACCCGCAGGCCACGATGAGCGCCGGCGACGCCCTCCCGCCCTCGCCCGCCCAGGGCACGATCACGCACACCACCATCCAGCCCACAGAGATGAAGAGGTCCTTCGACGCGGGCAGGTCCTTCAGGCGCGCCACGCGGAGGTGCCCTCGCAGGCCGCGAGGCACCAGCCTCACGCTGTAGGCCACGCCCGAGGCATAGGCGATGAGGAGCAGCACCAGCGGCGTCCAGGCGCGCGCCAGGGCCAGCGACGCCAGGGACCCCAGGGCGAACAGCGCGCTGGTGGCGAGCAGCGGCCGCGGATGGCGATGGTAGAACGCCACGCGCGGCGGCGGGTGCGGCACGCCGCGCTCGCCCAGCGACAGGCGGTTCAGGGTCGTGATCGCGAACACGTAGCAGAACGGCGCCAGCAGGAACAGCGGCGACGGCTGGGCGATGCCCAGGAGCTGGCAACTCGCGTAGGCCAGCGCCACCGTGGCCAGCGCCGAATACACATTGCTGCGGGTGAGCGCGGCCAGCGCGCGCCACGAGAGCCACTGGGCGCGCGGCTCGCGACGCGACAGGTCCTCCAGCGCCTGAAGCACCGAGCGGGTGATCCAGTTGGGCGTGGACGCGCCGGCGGTGAGCCCCACCACCGCGAACTGCGCGAGCGCCTCGGCGTCCAGCTCGTCGGCCGTCTCCACGTGGAACGTCGGCTTCCCGCACAGGCGCGAAATCTCCGCCAGGCGGCACGTGTTCGCGCTGTGGCGCCCGCCCACCACCACCATTGCGTCCACCTCCGCCGCGAGCTCGGTCACCTCGCGCTGCCGCTCGCGCGTCGCCTGGCAGATCGTCTGGAGCACCTCGATCCCCGGCACGCGCGTGCGGAGGATGGCTGCGATCGCGTCGTAGGCCTCCTCGCTGAACGTGGTCTGGGCCACCAGGCACGCCGGCGCCGCCACGGCCGCCGCCTCGGCCTCGGCGGGCGTGCTCACCACCACGCAGCGGGGGCCCGCGTGGCTCTTGAGGCCCTCGACCTCGGCGTGCTCCTTGTCGCCCGCGATGACGATGGTGTAGCCCCGGGCCGCGTAGCGCTCGATGTGGCGCTGCGAGGCCAGCACGTGCGGGCACGTGGCGTCAATGGCCTTCAGCCCGCGCGAGCGCAGCGACTCGCGCACCGCGTCGGGCACCCCGTGTGCGCGGATGACCACCGAGCCGGCCGCCGCCTCCGGCAGCTTCTCGATGTCGCGCACCCCGCGCGCCTCGAGCATCTCGATGGCCTGGCGATTGTGGATCAGCGGCCCATGCGTGTAGACCGGCTCGTCGGCCTGCTCCGAGAGCGTGAGCACCTTATCCATCGCCAGCTTCACGCCCATGCAGAAGCCGGCCGTCTTGGCGAGCTTCACTTCCACGGCCATCTCCTCCCTCGAAGTATAGCAGGCGGGCCGGAGGCGATCAACGCCCGCCGCCTCGGGTGGAGGCGGTTGCGATGCCTGAGGGTGTTGAACGCAGAGCGCTTGCGCGCGGCTTCCGAAAACTGTCCTCCAGCTCATCCCCGCCGTCTGGCGATTCATGGCCTTTCTTGAGTGTGGCATCCTCGCTGGTGCGATTCCAGACACCTCCCTCCCGAAGGTTCCAATACCTTCGGGAGGGTAACTGGAGGGGCGAGCGCTGGGGGGCTTGCCGACCTCCCGCGGGTTCGGGACCCGCGGGAGGTTCTTCTCCACGAAGAAGAGGAGGAAGAAGAGGCCGCGGAGCGGCCAAGAGGCCCGTCCCCACGCAGAGCGTAGGGACGAG
>DAOOIT010000083.1 GCA_035384565.1 Planctomycetota bacterium
CGTCGCCTTGAACCGGGCCTTCACGGAGACTTGTGCATGGACCAAGGGGCCAAACCCAACTCGGGAGAACGCGACGAGCGCCTCGCCCTCCCAAGCGAGCTGCCGATCCTTCCGCTGATGAACGCGGTGATCTACCCGAACATGGTTGCCCCGCTGATGGTGCAGCGCGAGAAGTCGCTGCACTGCATTGACGACGTGGCGCCGCGCGAGCCGAAGCTGCTTGGCCTTTTCGCCCAGAAGACGGCCAGCGAGGAGGAGCCGACGGGCGAATCGCTCCACCGGGTGGGCACCGCCGGCCTGCTTCTCCAGATGCTCAAGATGCCCGACGGCGGCGCGCGGATCATCGTGCGTGGCATGGAGCGCATCCGCATCGTCGAGATCGTGCGCGAGGAGCCGCACATTGTCGCCCGCGTCGAGCGGGTCGAGGAGACCGTGACCGACTCCGTCGAACTCCAGGCCCTGTCGCGGTCGGTCGTCGAGCTCTTCCAGAAGATCGTGTCGCTCGTGCCCAACGTGCCCGACGAGGTGAAAGTGATCCTCGTCAACATCACCGATCCCGGGCGGCTGGCCGACTTCGTCGCGGCCAACCTCAGCCTGCCGCTGGAAGAGCGCCAGGCGATCCTGGAGGCCGCCAACGTGCGTGAGCGCCTCCAGCGCGTCGTGGGCCTGCTCGCGCGCGAGGTGGAGACCCTCGAGGTGGCCTCGCGGATTCAGACCCAGGTCCAGGACGAGATGGGCAAGACCCAGCGCGAGTACTACCTCCGCGAACAGATGAAGGCCATCCAGAAGGAGCTGGGCCAGGACGACGAGCACTCCTCGGAGATCGCCGAATTGCGCCGGAAGCTCGACGAGGCGAAGCTCCCCGAGGAGGCCCGCAAGGAGGCCGATCAGGAACTCGACCGCCTGAGCAAGATCCCGCCCTCGTCGGCCGAGTACACGGTGGTGCGCACTCATCTGGACTGGCTGATCGCGCTCCCGTGGAGCATCGCGACGGAGGATAACCTGGACATCGTCCGCGCGAGTTCCGTGCTGGATGAGGATCACCACGACCTGGCCAAGGTGAAGGACCGGATCCTGGAGTTTCTGGCGGTGCGGAAGCTCAAGCCTGAAGGCAAGGGGCCGATCCTGTGCTTCGTGGGACCCCCCGGCGTGGGCAAGACCTCGCTCGGCCGCTCCATCGCGCGGGCGATGGAGCGCAAGTTCATCCGAATGTCGCTCGGCGGCGTGCGCGATGAGGCCGAGATCCGCGGCCACCGCCGCACCTACATCGGCGCCCTGCCCGGACGCATCATCCAGGGCATCCGGCGCGCCGGCTCGCGCAACCCCGTGTTCATGCTCGACGAGGTGGACAAGCTGGGCGCCGACTTCCGCGGGGACCCCTCTGCCGCGCTCCTCGAAGTGCTCGACCCCGAACAAAACTTCAGCTTCTCCGACCACTACATTGACGTGGCCTTCGACCTCTCGAAGGTGATGTTCATCACCACCGCCAACCTGCTCGACCCCGTGCCCGCCGCGCTCCGGGACCGCATGGAAGTCATCGAACTCCCCGGCTACGCCGAGCACGACAAGATGATCATCGCCCGGACCTATCTCGTGCCCCGGCAGGTGGATGAGAACGGCCTGAAGGGCAAGGGCGTGAAGCTCGAGGACGACGCCCTCCGCCGCATCATCCGCGAGTACACCCGGGAGGCCGGCGTGCGGAACCTCGAACGAGAGATCGGCACCGTGTGCCGAAAGCTCGCGAAGCAGGTGGCCGAGGGCAAGGGCGGCAAACTCACGGTCAAGGCGGCCGCCATCCCCAGATTCCTCGGCCCGCCCAAGTTCGAGCTGGAGGCCCGCGAGCGCCTCAAGGAGCCCGGCATCGCCATCGGGCTCGTGTGGACCGCCACCGGCGGCGATATCCTCTTCATCGAGTCGTCCATCATGGCCGGCAAGAGCAGCCTCACCCTCACCGGGCAACTCGGCGACGTGATCAAGGAGTCCGCCCAGGCCGCCCTCACCTATATTCGCGCCCACGCGCATCACCTGGGCATCCAGCCCGACTTCTTCAAGGACCACGACATCCACGTCCATTTCCCGGCGGGCGCCATCCCCAAGGACGGGCCGTCGGCCGGCGTCACCATCGCGGCCTCTCTTGTCTCGCTGCTGAGTGGCCGGCGCGTGCGCAGCGACACGGCAATGACCGGCGAGATCACCCTCCGCGGGCGCGTGCTGCCGGTGGGCGGCATCAAGGAGAAGGTCCTTGCTGCCCATCGCGCCGGCCTGCGACGCATCGTGCTGCCCAAGCGCAACCTCAAGGACCTGGAGGACGTTCCCCAGGCCATCCGCGACGAACTCGAGATCGTTCCCGCAGAGACCCTCGAGGACGTCCTTTCCGCCACAATCCGAAACCACGCCCACGCGCAGAAACGGAGCGCCCCGGCCACCAAGTGACGCGTGACGCGCGCCTTCCGACGCCGCGGTTCCCGATCCACCATCCGCAATCCGAACTCCACGATGAGCACGGTCATCCTCAAGCGCGGTCGGGCCAAACCCTTCTTCTACGGCCACCCCTGGGTCTTCTCCGGCTCTGTCGCCCGCTTCGAGGGCGCACCCGCCGATGGCGAACTGGTGACCGTGGTGGACGACCGCGGCAACTTCGTAGCGAAGGGCTTCTATAACGGCCGCTCGCAGATTCGCGTGCGCCTCGCCACCTGGAATCCCGAGGAGACCGTGGACGCCGAGTACTTCGAGCGCCGCCTGCGCCTCGCCGTCGCGCTTCGCGAGCACACGCTCGGTCTCCCCGCCCACACCGACGCCTACCGCCTCGTCTACAGCGAGGGCGATGGCCTGCCCGGCCTGGTGGTGGACCGGTACGCCGACTGGCTGGTGGTGCAGATTCTCTCGTTCGGCCTCGCCGTGCGGAAGGCCGAGATTCTCGGCGCGCTCCAACGCGTGTGCCCTACTCGGGCCATCTTCGAGCGCTCCGACACGGACGTAGCCGAGAAGGAGGGCATCGAGCCCGCCGTGGGCGCCCTGGCCGGCCCTGAACCGCCCGGGGTCGTCCCGGTCACCGTCCACGGCGTCCGCCTGCTTGCCGACGTGCGCGGCGGCCAGAAGACAGGCTTGTTCCTCGACCAGCGCGAGAACTGGCGCGCCGTGGCCTCGTTCGCCGAGGGCCGGCGCGTGCTCGACTGCTTTGCCTACACGGGTGCCTTCGCGGTCTTCGCCAGCGTGGTGGGCAAGGCGGCTGGTGTGCTGGCCATCGAGATGTCCGAGCCTGCCCTGGCTCTGGCTCGCCGCAACGCCGAGGCGAATGGCGCGGCCAACGTCGAGTTCTGCCAAGGAAACGTCTTCGGCGAACTGCGCCGCCTGCGCGCCGAAGGGCAGAGGTTCGGCCTCGTGATCCTCGACCCGCCCAAGTTCGCACGAGCCACGGGCGACGTCGAGAGCGCGCTGCGCGGCTACAAGGACATCAATCTGATCGCCATGCAGCTTCTCGAGCCGGGCGGCATCCTTGCCACCTGCTCGTGCTCACAGCACATAGACGACTCGCTCTTCGTGGGGATGCTCAACGACGCCGCGTTCGACACCAGCCGCGAGGTGCAGGTGCTCGAGCGTCGCAGCCAGGCCGCCGACCACCCGGTCTCAGTCACCTGCCCCGAGTCCCGCTACCTCAAGTGCTACGTCTGTCGGGTGCTGTAGCCACGTTCCCTGCGACCCAACAGTCTCACCACTTGCAGTGCATCTCCCTATCGTGCCCTCTGGCGGAGGGATCAGGAAGCGCGGATGGCCTTGGCACGGCAGGGGGGGCTGGGACGATGCGGTCTTTCGTCCTCTGGAGCGCTGGTAGGCGACACAGCGTTGTCGGAAGCTCTTCGCTGCCGGGGACCTGCTCTCTGAGGACCGCGAGGAATTGCAGAAGGGCGGTGAGACTGGCTCGAACACCGGATAACGACCATCCGTGATTGCCTGCAATCTCGGCCTAGCCCCTGCAAGGCGCCATGTTTGCCCGGGCTCATGGTATACTGAGGTGAGTCGCAACCTGACCGTGTGCTTTGCGAGGAGGATGCCGGAATGAGCGCCCACGACGCGATCGAGGCCGCGACGCAGCGCCTCGGGTCAGAACTCATCGGCGCCATCGAGGCGGCGCGGCCCGCCGACCATGCGGCCCGCCTCGAGCGAGACCCCCTCGTCCACTGGACCCGCCACGGCGGCGGGGCCGGGTTTCTCGCCGGCTGCTTCCGGTTCGTGGACGTGTTCCCCGCCCTGTCTACCGATGCGCACCTGATGGAGTACCTGCGCGCCTATGTGGGCGAGCCGCGCGATTTCCTCCCGGTGGCCGGCGCCGACGGGCAAACAGCGAGGCGCGTGCGCGAACTCGTCGCCAGCCTCCAACAGCGCTTCATCGCCGGGCCGAGCCTGGATTCGGCGCTCAGCGTCTGCGAACGGCTACGGGGCCAGGGCCTGGCCTTCACGCTCGATGCGCTGGGCGAAGCCGTGCTGAGCGAGCGCGAGGCCGATGCTTACCAGGACACGTATCGGAGCCTTCTGCAAACGGCGTCGCAGGCGGTGGCCGGGTGGCCCGAGGCGCCGACCCTCGATAGCGCCCCCTGGGGCCGCGTGCCGCGGCTCAACGTGTCGCTGAAACTCACATCACTCTACAGCCGGTTCGACGGCATGGACCCGCTGGGCACGTTTGCGGGCGTGGCCCCGCGGTTGCGCGCGATCCTGCGCGCGGCGCGCGCGGCGGGCGCCTCGGTGAACGTGGATATGGAGCAGCGCGAGCACAAGGACCTCACGTTCGAGATCTTCCAGCGGATCTTGTTCGAGGAGGAGTTCCGCGACTGGCCCGACGCGAGCATCACGCTCCAGACCTATCTGCCCGAGAACCGCGCTGATCTGGCGGCCCTGCTCGACTGGGTGCGGCGGCGCGGCACGCCCGTGAACATCCGCGTCGTCAAGGGCGCCTACTGGGACTACGAGGTGCTGCGGGCACGGTACCGCAACTGGCCCGTGCCCGTCCACCAGTCGAAGGCCGCCACGGATGCCGATTTCGAGGCGGCGACGCGGATCGTGCTCGAGCAGCACGCCCTGCTGCGCCCGGCGATCGCGGGCCACAACGTGCGCAGCATCGCCCACGCAATAGCCGTCGCCGAGACGCTGGGCCTGCCCCAGGGTGCCGTGGAGTACCAGACGCTCTACGGCCTGGGCGACGAGCTCAACCGGGTGCTCGCCGAGCGCGGCCATCGCGTGCGCGTGTACGTGCCGTTCGGCGACTTCGTGCCTGGCCTGGCCTATCTGGTGCGGCGGCTGCTCGAGGCCACGTCGCGCTCGGCCTTCGTGCGCGAGATGTGGGCCTCGCCGCTGCCGGTCGTTGGACTGCTTGCCAAGCCCGAACCCCCGGAGCCGGTGGGACCGCGGGCTTCGGCCCGTACTCTTGACGCTCCGTTCGAGAACGAGCCGGTGAGCGACTTCGCGCGGCCCGAGGCGCGGCAAGCCATGGCGGCCGCGCTGGACGCGGTGCGCCAGAAGTTCGGGCGCAGCTACCCGCTGTGGATTGGCGGCCGAGCGGCCGAGGGGGCGAGCGAGATCGTGCGGCGCAACCCCAGCCTCACGGCCGAAGTGGTGGGGCGCGTTGCCCTCGCATCGCGGCGCGAGGCGGGCCAGGCCGTGCGGGCCGCCGCGCGCGCCTTCCCCGAGTGGTCGGCCCGCGCGCCTCGCGAGCGGGCCGAGTGCCTGTTGCGGGCGGCCGAGGTGCTGCGGCGCCGCCGCTTCGAGCTGGCCGCCTGGGAGGTGTTCGAGGAAGCCAAGAGCTGGCGCGAGGCCGACGCCGACGTGGCCGAGGCGATTGACTACTGCGAGTACTACGCGCGCGAGGCGGTGCGCCTGGCCGAGCCGTGGCGGCGCGACGTGCCGGGCGAGTCCAACGAGTACTTCTACGAGCCGCTGGGTGTGGCCGTGGCGATCACGCCCTGGAACTTCCCGCTGGCGATCCTGACAGGCGTGACCGCGGCCGCGGCCGTGGCGGGCAACACGGTGCTCATGAAGCCGGCCGAGCCGTCGTCGGTCGTCGCCGCGCACCTGATGGAGGTCTGGAGGGAGGCGGGCGTGCCGCCCGGGGTCATCCAGTTCGTGCCGGGCCGCGGCGAGGAGATTGGTGAGTACCTGGTCCGTCACCGCGAGGTGGCCCTCATCAGCTTCACCGGCTCGCTGGCCGTGGGGCTGCGCATTCAGCGCCTGGCCGCGCGGCTGGCGCCCGGGCAGCGGCACGTCAAGCGCGTGATCGCCGAGATGGGCGGCAAGAACGCCATCCTGATCGCCGGCGACGCCGACCTCGACCAGGCGCTGCCCGGCGTGTTGGCCTCGGCCTTCGGGTATCAAGGGCAGAAGTGCTCGGCCTGCTCTCGCGTGATTGTGGACGCGAGGTTGCACGACACGTTCGTCGAGCGCCTGGTTGCTGCGGCCGACAGCCTGCCGATCGGCCCTGCCTGGGACCCTCACGCCGCTATCGGGCCGCTCATCAACGCCGAGGCCTGCGAGCGCTTCGCGCGCTACGCCGCGCTCGCCGCCGAGACGGGGCGGGTGGTGTTCCGCGGGGATCCTGGTCCGCGGCGCGCGGAGGGCCACTACGTGGAGCCGCTGATTGTGGCCGACGTGGCTCCTGACTCGCCTCTGGCCCAGGAGGAGATCTTCGGGCCGCTGCTGAGCGTGATTCGCGCCGACGGCCTGGAGGAGGCCATCGCCATCGCCAACGACACCCAGTACGGCCTCACGGGCGGCATCTACACGCGCCACCCCGAGCACATTCGCCGTGCCCGCGCCGCGTGCCGCGTGGGGAACCTCTATGTGAACCGGCCCATCACGGGCGCCGTGGTGGGCCGCCAGCCGTTCGGCGGCATGCGCCTCTCGGGGATCGGGTCGAAGGCCGGCGGCCCCGACTATCTCCGCCAGTTCATGCAGCCCAAGACCTTCTGTGAGAACAGCGTGCGGCGCGGCTTCGCGCCCCCAAGCCCCTGAGGCAGGGAGCGACCAGGGCAAGTCGTGCTCAGTGGACAGGGCGCTGATTCCGGGTACAATAGGCGCGAGGGCGCAGACTGACGGCTTGGAGTGACAGGAAAGTGGGGTTCACGCGGATCCTGGTTGCGCTGGACGGGTCGGCCGATGCCGCAGGCGGCGGGGCTCTGGCCCTCGCGCTGGCCCGCGCGCACGGCGCACAGGTGTTCGCCTGCCACGCCTGCGACGTGGCGATCCACGCCACGCGATTCCGCGAGATGGAGCCGGGCCTCCCCGCCGACTACCAAGGGCGCGAGGCCCTCAAACGTCTGCGCGAGGC
Source organism: Planctomycetota bacterium (assembly GCA_035384565.1). Taxonomy (NCBI): domain Bacteria; kingdom Pseudomonadati; phylum Planctomycetota; species Planctomycetota bacterium. The sequence goes on from DAOOIT010000083.1 coordinate 7,316, forward strand.
CCATGCTCCCCTCATGGGCGAGGGCTTTCATGCCCTTGCCAAAGGCTACATCGAAAGCTATCTGGCCGAGGCCCGCCGCTGCGGCATTACCGCCGAGGGGCGCGTGGCCGAGGGACGCAACTATGCGGTGCTGCTGAACCTCGCGCGCGAACTGCAAGCCGATCTGGCTGTGCTGGGCGCACACGGGCTGGGCGCGGCGGGCGACGGTCGCCTGGGCAGCACGGCTGGGCGCGTGCTGCGGGCCGCGGCGGGCGATGTGCTGATCGCGCGCGCCGCCGCCGGGGCAGGGCCGGTCCTGGTGGGTGTGGACGGCAGCCCTGAGGCGCTGGCTGCCGTGGACAGTGCGGCTTCCATCGCCCAGGCGCTGGGCTGCCCGCTCCAGGTCGCCGCGGCCTATGACCCCGACCTTCACAAGGCCGTGTTCGGAGCCATGGCGCGCTCGCTGTCGCCCGAGCGCCAGGCCCAGGTGGGTTTGAGCAAGCAAGAAGCCCTGCACAAGACGTTTATTGACGACGGCCTCGCGAAACTCTACCAGGGCTTCCTCGACCAGGCCGCGGGCCGCGCGGCGGCCCTGGGAATGCGCCCCACGGCATCGCTGCTTCGAGGCAAGGCCTACCGTGTGCTGGTGGACCACGCAGGCGCCATCGGCGCGCGGCTCATGGTGGTCGGGCGGTTCGGGCATCACCGCGGCACGGCGGATATCGGCTCGAACGCGGAGGCGGCCGCCCATCTCGCTCCGTGCAGCGTGCTGGTGACGGCGCCCGCCGCCGACCCGGCGCGGCCCGCAGAGGGGGCCGAGATGGCATGGGACGCCGAGGCCCTGGCGCGCCTCGAACGAATCCCCGCGTTCGCCCGGCCAATGGCGAAGCAGGGTATCGAGCAGCACGTGCGAGCGCGAGGGGGGCACCGCGTCACGCTCGAAGACGTGCGCGAGGTCGGGAGTCGCATGGGCATGAGCAGCCAGGATGGGAGCCGGAATGTCTGAGCCGCCCGAGGCGCAGGAGGTCGTGCTCCGCAAGCTGCGCCCCCTCGCTCCGCCATTCCACCGGCACATCGCCCGCAGCAAGCTCCTCGGCCAGACGTGCCGGGTGGGCGATCGCGTGGTGGTGTACGAGGTCGTGGCCACCGTGCCTGGGGGCGATGTGCGGGTGACCCCGGAGACCATTCTGCGCTTCGAGTAGGATCGACGCGAACGCTGGGAGCCCGCCGGTGGCCGCCATCGAGGCCCACAACCTGACTTGCGCACACGCGCCCGGGCGGGGCGTGTGCGGCGTGTCGCTGGCGGTGGATGCCGGCGAGTGCTATGCCGTGCTCGGCCGCAACGGTTCGGGCAAGAGCACTCTCACGCGGCTGCTGCTGGGGCTCGAGCCGGTTGGGGGTGGGAGTCTGGCCGTCCTCGGCCTGCCGGTGGCTCGCGGCTCCCGACGCCACTTGGGCCGGCTCGGGGTGTGTCTGGACACGAGTGCGCACTGGGAAGCATTGTCGGGCTGGCAGAACGCCTGCTTTGTGGCGCAGGCCTATGGCCGGAATGGGCGGGCCCTGGAGGGCCGCCTCGCGTGGTTGTTCGACCGCGCGGGCTTGGCCCCATACCGTGACGAGCCGGTAGCGACATACTCGTTCGGGATGCGGCGCAAGCTGGCCCTCGTCGAGGCCTTCTGCCACGAGCCCGAGCTCGCGGTGCTTGACGAGCCGACAGCGGGCGTGGACGAGCAGTTCGTCGTTGAACTCGCCGACCTGTTGCGCCAGCGAGGTGCGCGCGGGCAGACCACCTGGATCGCGAGTAACGACGTGGAGTGGGCGGCCTGCGTCGCCTCGCGCGTGGCCTTCCTGGAGGCAGGACGTCTCGTTGCGGAAGGTACGCCCGAGGGCTTGATCCGCGAGGTGTCGCCCCTGTGCGAGGTGCACCTGGTCCTCGCCGGCAGCGTGCGGGTGCCTCCACCAGCGCTCGACGGGGTGCGCGCGTTCTCGCAGGACGGCACTTCGTTGCGCGCGCTGATCGGCGATTCGAGGCATCTGCCGCGCCTGCTCGAACACGTGGGTTCCACGGGGGCCGAGGTGGCGAGGGTCGAAGTGGCGCGCGCCACCTTGCGCGACGCCTTCCTTCTCAAGACGGGGAGGGAGCTGGGGCCGTGACGCCGTCGAACGTGCTGCAACTGGAACTGGCGGCGGCGTTCTCGAGCCGGCGGGCGCTCGCCCTTCGAGTGGGCGTGGCGCTGCTGCTGGGGCTGCCGTTTGTGTTCGCCCCGATGCCGCTCCGAGCGCGCGCGTGCGGCCTGTGCGTCCTCACCGTGTTCGTCTCGTTCTTCGGGGCGGCCGTGGGCCTGGTGCGGCGCCGGGCCGAGGGGCAGTGGACGCGGCTGGCTCTGCTGCCGATCCCGCGCAGCATCGTATGGTCGGACCTGTTGCTGGCGGGCGGCGTGGTGGACCTTGTGCAGACGGCGCCCGTGGTGGGGCTGCTGGCAGTAGTCCATGGCCTGCCCACGGCGGGGGGCGCGTTGCTGAGTGCCGCGGGTGCGCTGTGCGCGTGCGTGCTGACGCTCAATGCCCTGGGCATGCTGCTGGCCGTGGCGGTGAGGACGAATGCCGAGGTGCACCTGGCCGGGGCCCTGGGCGTGGGGGTCCTCGTGTTGCTGTCGGGCCTGGTGCCGACCGCGGGGCCGCTGGCCGGCGTTGTGGCGGCGGCCTCGCCTTTCAGCCCGGTGGCCTGGCTGGAGCATGCATTGAGGGCAATGGCGGCCGATGCATCGAGCGTTGGGCGCCATTCCGTTCTGGCGGGCAGCCTTGTGCTGCTCATCCTGGCGGCCTGGTTGGCTGCCCGCACCGTGGGTGGGCCGCGCGAAAGCGAGGAGTGAAATGAATCAGTTCGAGAAAACCTATGTGGCCTTGGGCTTTGTAGCACTGGCCCTAGTCGAATTTGCGACCGCGATGCGCGTGTTCGGGTGCAAGGGGGACCCCTCGCCGCGCGCCCGCCTGCTCATGCGGGTGCATCGGATCGGCGGCTATGTGTTCCTGGTCTACGCGCTGTTTCTGGCCTGGGTGGGCCTCGACATGATGGAGCGGTACTTCGCGGCGGGCAACTACGCCGAGCGGTTTGATGCGCGGGTGTTCACCCATGCCTTGCTGGCCTTCGGCCTGATCGCGCTGCTGTTGCTCAAGATCTTCTTCATCCGCGTGTACCGCGCCTACCGCCCGTACGTGCCGCTGCTGGGCATCGCCGTGGCGGCCGTGGCCGTGATCATCTGGCTGGTCGCTGGGCTGATGTTCCTGGCGATCATGGGCGGGGTCAAGGTGGTGGGCTGATCGCCGGCGGCGCGGGGGCAAGCCTATGCCGTCGGCGGATGAAGAAGAGATAAAGCATCACGACCCAGAGGATGCTGGCGAAGATCACCGCCCCAACCTGCCATCCGCTTGGTTTCGGCATATCGTACAAGCCGAGGTACAACGCATCGTCGGGCAGCTTGACCCCCTGCTTCTCCTCGAAGATGCTGCGGATGCGGTAGGAGAAGGGCTGGTAGCGGAAGGCGCGCAGCTTGCCGACGAATCGGGTGAGCTGCCGCCAGTCGTCGGTGACCTTGTCATAAGTCTTGACGACGATGCGGTGGCCGTAGGGGTCGAGGGTGAAGTACGTGAGGTCGAGGCCGTAGCGCCGGTAGATGAATGCCTTGTCGAAGTTGGGCGTGCCCGCGATGGAGACGAACGTGGCCGAGCGGAAACGCCCGGGCGTGAGGTCGGCGGGCGACTCGATCATCACAGGGGTTTTGGGGCCGAAGTCGTAGAGGAGTTCGGGAATCTGGAGCAGCAGCAGCCAGCCGACGAAGGCCAGGGCGAAGAGCTTGAGGCAGGTGAGGACCACGCGCCCGAGGAGCCGCATCAGCGCCCACCGTAGAAGAAGCCGGCCACGAGCAGGGCCAGGATGAAGGCGATCGAGAAGAGGGTGAACCCGACCCATATCCGCACGGTCCAAAGGACCCAGCGTTGGTCGTCGGCGGGCTGGGTGAGAGGATAGGGCTCGAACATGGCCTCGAGCTCCTCTTCTTTGAAGAGGGGCACGGGGGTCACGAACCAGTTGAGCGTCCTCACGCCGTCCTTGTAGGTCTCGAGCCTGGGGTCCTCGGATGGAGGCGGGGCGGCTTCGGGCTGGGGGCTGTCGTCCGTCATGGCAGGTCCTGCCTAGTAGGGCTTCGCGGCCTCGAGGTGCTCCACGATGAGCCGGGCCTCGTCATTGGAGAGCTTGAGGCCATAGGCGCGCATCTGACTCACGATCAGGCTCCAGCGGTCGGTGAGCCTGTAGTTCTTGACCCGTTCGAGGGTGTGGCAGCCTGAACAGTGGACGCGGATGAGGGCCACGGGGTCGAGGAGCTTCTGGCCCACGCCGCCCGCCTGGATGAGTGCCCCCTTGGGCGGGGCCTTGGCCGCGGCGAGTTCCTCAGGGGTGAAGACGTCCTCAGGCCGTTTGTTGACCATGAGCACGGGCTGGCGTTGCTCGGGGATGTAGACGTGGTCGTAGTGTGAATAGCGGTTCACGAAGCGGGGGCGCGCGGCTTCACGCACGTACCCGCCGAGCATCACGGTGAGGAAGGAGAGCGCACCCATCAGGATGAACAGCGCCCGGCCCGAGCCCTTGTGGTACCGGACGAGGTGCCCGGCGAGAAGCGCCGCTGCCGCCGCGACGCCGGCCATGGCGAAGAAGAACTTCCAGGTCATGATCATGCCCATGCTCATGTAATAGAGCAGGTAGAAGAGGGCCAGGCTCCACACGAGCACCCGCGGCAAGGCGAAGTTGGCCCCGGTGCGCCTGTCCGAGTCGTGGAAATACCCCAGGCTGAGCCCGAACATCCCTGCCACGAAGATCTGCTTGAGCCACCACCAGTCAATGCCCAGCGCCACCACGTCGCCCCCGCCCCACATGAGGTTCACATAGGCCTCGTTGGCCTCGTACTTGAGCACGTGGGCGTAGAAGTAGCCGACGATGGGCAGGCCGAGGAAGCACAGGAACCCGGTGTAGAAGGCGCACCGGGCGTTGTCCTCGTAGTACTTCTTGACCTTCTCGCGGTGTGTGAAGTAGTGCATGAACCCGCAGATGGCCGCCACGGTGAACCCGCCATAGGCCACGTTGGCCAGCGCCCGGTGGGCTGTGAGCATGAGGAACGAGGGGTTGTAGAAGCCCATCCTGTCCCAGCCGTCAATCAGGCCTCCCACGGTGGCCTGGCCGGTCTGATAGCCGGGCGTGAGCATGTAGCCGCCGATGCCGTTGATGAGGTAGAACTGGAGCAGGAACAGGGGGGTGAGCAGCGCGCCCAGGAAGATGTGCAGCTTCTTGTGGCCCCACATCTTCTGCCAGAAGAAGTAGTGGAACGTGACGGTGGTGGCGAGGAGGAAGAAGATGAACTCCTCGACGATGAGGCTCCAGAACTGGTGGACGAAGAGCTGGCTCCAGAACTGCGGGAACAGGCCGCTGAGCGAGAAGAGGAGGCCGATGGCGACAATGGTGCCGATGTTGTAGATGCACACGTGGACCAGTTGCATGCGGCGGGCCAGAAGGTCGTAGCGGCGGTCGCGGTTGCGGTAGCCGACGATCTGGAGCACGGTGACGAGCGCGGCCAGGCCAATGGAGAGCGAGGCCACGGCGGTGTGGAGCAGGGCGGTGAGGCCGATGGTCCACTTCGCGCCGAGGAGGGGCACGTCTATCGCCGTCGCACTCATCGGTAGTACCTGTCCAGATAGCGCAGGAGGCGGTCGCGCTCGTCGGCGTCTCTTCCGACGCCGCGATGGTTGGCGTCGCCCAGGATGTCGGCCCAGGCCCGGCGATGATCATAGCGGTTGAACTCGTTGATCGTCTTGTGGTGGCACTGCACGCAGCGGTCGTAGAGCAGGAAGCGGTCGCGCTCGCGGGGAAGGGCTTCGGGCTTCTCGAGTTCGCCATAGACGGTGTGAGGGTTCTTTGCCCCTTCGCGCACCATGCCGCCGATGCAGAAGGCAAAGAAGCTGGCCAGGCCGGCGGCGAACATGGCCCACTTCCACCCCTTGGTCTCCACGCTGCCTCTGCCCCGGATGCCCCAGAGCAGCGCGGCCAGGGCGGCAAGCAGCACCGTGTAGGCCCCGCGCCATACCCAGGGTGAATCGCCGAGCCACTTCAGTGGCGGGTGGATTGTGAGCACGACCCACAGAAGGCCCAGCCCTGCCGTGAGCCCCCACAGCAACAGGCGGCTCTGGTAGCGCAGGAAGATGTAGGCGCCGCCGATAGCCACGAACACTGCGATGAGCGCCACCTTGGCGATGAACATCCAGGCCTGGTGGCCGCCCATGATCGCGTGGAAGGCCACGGGCGCATGCCGCCCGATCACCTGGGCGTAGAACCAGCCGATCACGGGCATTCCGAAGGAGGCGAGCACCCCGATCGTGAAGGTCAGGTGCGACGCCCAGTTGTAGTAGGCGCGATCTTCCGCAGGCTTCCTGCCCACGGCCCGTAAGCCCAGCACGCCGCCCGTCACCATCATGGCCCAACTGATGTTGCCCACGAACCTGTGCGAGAACAGGAAGGGCAGGCTGGGGTTGAAGAAGGCCTGGGCCGACCAGGCCACCGGCTCATCCACGCCCGGCAACGCGCGGCTCGCCGTCAGCATGTAGCCGCCCACGGCGTCCCACACGAGTTGCACCATCAGCCCCCAAAAGGCGGCCACCGCCCCCAGGAGGATGTGGAGGCGCTTGTGGTTCACGCTCCAGTTCCACAGCAGGTAATACAACAGGAAGAGAAAGATGACTTCGAAGATGAAGAACACGAACTGCGCCATCAGCGGCCAGAAGAAGAGGTTGGACCAGCGCGACCAGAACTCGGGATAGGTGCCCATGATCCACATGGGGATGCCCGTGCCGAGGGCCGCCCCCGGCGAGAAGAGCGTGAGCGAGAACCAGATGAGCCCCGCCGCCAGGCGGTCGTAGCGGGCGTCGCGCCGCCGCCACCCGATGTACTCGAATACCGGCGCCAGCACCATGCACGCCGTGATGTAGGTGGCGAGGGGGATGTGCGAAAAGGTGATCTCTTCGATCCATATCCAGCGCGGGAAAATGGGCGGGTCTATGACCGGCAGATCCATGCGTCCGTTCGCTCCGCCACGAGGAGGCAACCCCAAGAGTCTAGCATGAGCCGCGTCGGGCGGCAAGCCCTCCATGCGCCCTGCGGGGAGGCGCCCGGCTCGGCTCGGGCGGCAGGCTACTCCACCTGGACCCTGGCCTCGCCGCGGGCGCCGCTGGCGATGTCGCGGAACGTGAGGAGGTACGCGCCCGTCGGTTCGTTCAGAGCCAGGGGAATGGTGAAAACCGCCGTTCCGCCGCCCGTCTCCAGCGTCTGGGCAAGATAGCGAACCGCCTGGCCGTCGGGCCGCGTCACCTGAAGACTGATGAAGTGGCGGACGGGCCGGACGAACGGCCCGCCGCTCCGCGCCACGCGGACGCGCCCCTCGATGGCTCCGCCGCGCCGGGCCACTGTCTGCCTCAGGTCAGTAGCCAGGCCCGTCACGGAGTAGGGGAGGATGCTGAAGAGCTGGACGTCGGCGGCTCCAAGCCTGACCCGCCAGGTTGGCTCGGAGCCTGCGTAGCGGCCGTTGAGCATGTCGTAGACGTGGCCCTCCCGAGGCGCACGGACCAGGACCTCGGCGTCGCCCTCCTGTCTGGCCTTGCGCTGTTTGGTGAGGCCGATGTAGCGCGCCCGCCCGTCGCTGTGAACCGAAGCTTCAAGGCCAGGCAGCCAACGGCCTTCCGGGCAATCCACACGCACCGGCGGCTCGATCCTGTGCGCGCGAAGGATGACGGTGAGGAGGGCGCCGATCAGGCGGTTGTGGCCCGGCTCGCCCGTGTAGGCATAGAGGTGCTCGGGCGTCGGGTAGCCGCGGTAGTAGTTGAAGGGGATGTTGAGGCAAACCGCTGAGCCCTCTCCAACGTCGTTCCACGTGACGAGCGGGATGCCGTCAACCTCGCAGAGCGCCTTCGCTCCGTTGATGACCACGGCGGGGTCGGCGGGGAACCTCTGGACAGGGGTCGCGATGGCCACGCCCTTGTAGTCGCCGCTGATCGAGGCCGTGAGCATCTTGCGGCCGAGTTCCTTCTTCCACGTGAGGCCGAAGAGGGCGGAAGCGGAAGCAGCGAACCGCGAATCCTGCGAATCACGCGAATGGCGAACGCTGATTCCTGATTCGCTCGATTCGTTGGATTCGCGGTTTGGGCCGCTGTTGATGAGCCGGCCGCTCTCGTCGGCGAGGCCGGGGCGGGCGTCGGCAATGAGCAGGCCGCCGCCGCGGACGAAGCGGGTCAGTTCCCGCGACTCTTCCTCGCCGATGGCGAGGGACAGGGGCATGATGAGCGCCTTGTAGCCACGGAGGCCGCCCCGCTTGATCTGCTCGTTGGCCACCATCGTGTAGGGCTGGCCGACCTGGTCGCGGAGAATCTGGATGAGGAAATGGAAGTCAAAGGGCCGCTCGGCGCCGAAGTCGGGCACCTGCGGGCAGAGCAGGCGGCTGGGCACGGAGTAGTGGAGGGCGATGCCGCCCCAGTCGCGGCGCGCGCGAGTGAAGACGTTGTAGTAGCCGCTGCGAATCGTCGCCAGGTCGCGGGCGTATTGTTGGAGCGTTGCGACCGGCGTGAGGCCGGGGCTGATGCACGACTCGTTGCCCGGCGGCGTGAGCTGGTAGAACCAGGTGCTCGTGAAGCCGCGAAGCAGGCCGTGCCACACGCGCCAGTGGTGCCACTCGGTGTCGGTCAGTTCCTCGCCGCGGCAGAAGGCGTTGTAGAGGTAGCCGCCGTACTCCAGGCCGAGGAAGGAGTTCGGCTTGGCGAACGAGCGGGCGTCCTCGTAGGGCAGGATTTCGCCCTCCTTGCCATAGGGGGCGAACATCTCGAACTCCTGCATGAACGTGTACCAGTCGTGCCCGCAGCTTGCCATCGGCCACATCGGGCAGTCCACGCCAACTCGGGCGTGGGGGTCGAATGCCTTGATGACCTGGCGCGGGCGGCGGGCCATGTCGTTGAACGCCTTGTAGTTGCTGAGCCACTGGTCAATCCAGCGGCTGAAGTTGCCCGTGGCCTTCGCCTGTTCCAGGTAGTCCTTCTCGAGGATGAGCTTGCCCTTGTGGGCGGGGCCTCCGTGCCCCGCGTCTGCGCCCTTCCTGTTGATGGGATAGACCTCGTCGAAGGAGCCGTAGGCGGTGTCCCACTGCTTGTTGAGTGCGGCGATGGTCTTGTAGCGTGAGCGGAGAAAGTTGCGGAACTCGATGACGCGGCCGGGCAGCTCGTCGCCGCCGCCGTAGTCAATCTCGTCGCCGCAGTAGTACGCCACGGGGTCGAAGGGGAGCTGTTCCTTGAGCTTCTCCGTCGCCTCGTGCTGCTTCTTGAGCTCTTCGGGCGTGAGGTCGAAGGCGTGTCGGGGCAGGCCCGAGTAGCCGGGCAGGGCCACCGTGTCGGCAGCATCGAGGGTGTCGTGCGTCACCCGCATGCCGCGCCCCGCATCGAAGCCGAGACTGGCCAGCACACGGGCATAGACGTTGCCCGCGTGGTCGCCGGGGAACCCCGCCCACCCCACAAAGAAGAAGCGGTCCCAATCGCGCCGCACCGTGGTGAAGCGGGTGACCGCCACGCTGCACACCTCTCCGGCAAGGCGCAACTCGGCCCTCACGCGGCCGAGGGTGGTGGCGAAGGACCGAATCCGGAACGTGGTCTCAACGGCCTCGGCGCCCGCCGTCGGAGTCATGTCCTTGCGGTCGAGCAGGCGGCCGTGATTGTCGAGGAGGTCGAAGGTCACGCTCGCCCCTTTGGGCGCCGCGGCGGACAGCGTCGCCGTGGCCTTCAGTTCTGCGGCTCTCCCATCGGCCAGGTGTATCCACGGCGGCGCGAGCGTGACGCCGCGGATGCGGAGGGGGGCAGCCACATCCAGGGCTGCGGTCGCCCAGTTCACGTTCCCCTTTCCGTCACTCACCACGACATCGAGAAAGTGGGAGCCGGCAGGCAGCGTCGGCAGAGGGAGCAGCACTACCGATGGGCCATCGAGCTTCACACGCTGCTGGGCCTCGTGAAACGGGCGGAGGGCCGCCGCGTCCTGGCCTGGCCCCGGCACGGCGATGGGGTGAATGGGGGGGACGAGGAGGCGTTCGGGACTGCGAATGGCGAGGGAGACTGTGTAGTCCCCCTTGCCCGCAAGGCGGAAGCCCCGCTGGGGGCTCTCGCCCACTAGGAAGGTGGGGAAGTCGTGGAACTGGACGGCTGGCTCGCGGCCGGCGGCCCAGAGCATGGCCTTGATGGCGAAGGACTGGTAGTATTCGTAGTGGAGGTCGTTGCGGTCGGGGGCGTTGGCGAAGAGGCCCCAGCCGCCGGCGAGGGTGAGGCGCATGACGCGGCCCTTGCCGAACTGGTAGAGGGCGGCGACCTTGCGGTAGTCCTTCTCCTTGTCTTTCTCGGTCAGGCGGAAGCCGGGCAGCGCCGCGTAGGGGATGCCCTGGGCGAGAATCGGTGGCGGGGTGGTGATGGGCGCCGCGGTGAGTTCCTTTTCGAAGGCTGGGTCGAGTACGGGCTTCTTCTCGCCCTGCTTCGCCACTTTGCGGGGCGGGATGGCGGTGTAGATGAGGCCGGTGCCGCCCTGGACCATCGCCTTCAGCTTGTCGGCAACAGCTTCGTAGAAGACGCTCTCCTCGACGGGGCCGAGGATGACCGCGTCGTAGGTGCCCTGGAGCGCCTTCGTGAGGTCGGCCACGATGTCCTCGCGCCGCATGCCCTTGGTGGGCGGGAAGAAGGGCTGGCGAAGCTGGTCGCGGGTGAACTCGTAGAAGTCGCTGAAGACGATCGTCGCGTCAACGTCGGCCCGCTGGAGCAGCTCGACGGTGTCGCGCTGGGTCACGCGCGGCTGGACGAAGAGCAGCTTCAGCTTGCCGCCGGCGAGGGGCTTCGCCCAGGGGATGCAGGGGGTCACAAGCTCCGTGTTCAGGCGATACCACTCGTCGGGCATGACCATCAGGCGGTTGCAGTTGTTCCACCAGCCGCCGTTGAGGCCCTGGATCACCACCTCGGCTTTCGCTGTCTTGTTGTCGAGGTCGTTCGTGCAGTCCCACGTGGCGTCCGAGCGGATCGCAATCTTCCGCCCGTCAGCCATCTCGATGGAGCCTGCCACGAAGAGGCCGGCGTACCAGTTCTTCGTCCGCGCCTTGACGAGAATGCGGTTCCTGCCCTGGACGAGGAGGGGCTTGATGTCGTACGTCTCGAGGGTCAGCCAGAAGTCGTCGGACCCGACCTTCTTGTCGTTGATGAACAGCGCATACTCACTCTCGGCGGTAACGCGCAGCGACGCGCTCTTCGGGTCGGCGGGGACTTCGTAGTTGCGCCAGAAGGAGAACTCGGCGTCCCTCAGGGGCTTGGGGATGGCATTGGTATCCTTGTCGGACCATATCCAGCACGCCTCGTCGAGCGGGTCGGGAGTTGCGGCGAGCGCCGCTGCCGCGACGAGGGCTAGCCCCACGCACATTGCCGCTGCGGTCCTCATGTTCGCGCCTCCTGAAGAGCTTGCCCGGGGTATCATAGCGGCCGAACGGGCAGGGGGCAAACGTGAATGGACGGGCCACGAGTGAGAGAATGGGGCTCGCCGTGGGAGGGGAGTGTGGGAGAGAGAGGGCCCGCTCCTGAGGGGGCGGGCGGTTTCGGATCAGGGGGCCAGGCTACTGCGTGTCAATTACGCGGAGGGCCTCTTCCATGGAGGTGACGCCCTGGAGCACCTTGGCGGCGGCATCCTGGAGCATCGTGATCATGCCTTGTTCGGCGGCCAGCCGCGCGATCTCGGCCGCGGGCGCGCGCCGGAGCACGAGGCTGCGTATCTCGTCGGTCACCACCAGCAACTCGAAGACGCCCAGGCGTCCGCGGTAGCCCTTGTGCTCGCAGGCGGGGCAGCCGCGAGGCTTGTAGGCCTGGAGGCCCTCCACGCTGGCGCCGATGGGCAGAGCGAGGCGCTCGACGGCGGCAGGCGGGAGGTCATAGGGTTCGCGGCACTTGGGGCACAGCATGCGCACCAGGCGCTGGGCCAGCACGCCCAGGAGCGACGAGGAGACAAGGAACGGCTCCACCCCCATGTCGAGCAGCCGCGGGGCGGCGCCCGGCGCGTCGTTGGTGTGCAGGGTGCTGAGCACCAGGTGGCCCGTGAGCGAGGCCTCGGTGGCGATGAGGGCCGTGTCGTGGTCACGGATCTCCCCCACCATCACGATGTTGGGGTCCTGGCGCAGCACGGAGCGCAGCGCCGTGGCGAAGGTGAGGGGCGACTTGGCGGTGGAGCCGACCTGCACCTGGGTGACCCCCGGAATCCTGCGTTCCACGGGGTCCTCGACGGTGAGGACGTTCTTCTCGGGGCTGTTGAGGCGCTCGAGCACCGAGTAGAGCGTGGTGGTCTTGCCGGAGCCGGTCGGCCCGGTGACCAGGATGAGGCCATAGGGACGGGTCACCAGGTCCTCGAAGCGGCGGAGCTGGTCCTCGGTGAAGCCGAGCTTGTGGAGGGGCACCTGCGAGGCGGCGTGCTCGGCGATGCGCATGACGAGCTTCTCGCCGTGGAGACCGGGGAGGCTCGAGACGCGCAGGTCGTAGCGCCTGCCGTTGCAGGTGAACGAGATGCGCCCGTCCTGGGGCCGTCGCTTCTCCGCAATGTCCATCGCCGCCATCACTTTGAGGCGCGCGGTGAGGGCGCGGCCGTATCGCCACGAGTGGCTCGGCGCGTCGTGCAGCACGCCGTCCACCCGGTAGCGCACGCGCAGCGAGCGCTCCTCGGGCTGGATGTGGATGTCGCTCGCCCCCTTGCTCACGCCGGCCGCGAGAATGAGGCTCACGAGGCGCACGATCACGGGCTCGTCCTCGTCGAGGCGGAGGTCCTCCGCCTCGTCCTGCGAATCGGGGGGGGCCTCGACCTCGACGCGCTCGGCCTCCTTGGCCGCCGTGGTGATCATGCCGGCCACATCGGCGGCCGGGAGGCCGAAGTAGCGGTCAAGGGCGCGGAGGATCTCGTCCTCGACGGCGATCTTGGCCTCCACGGCGAAGCCCGTCGTCAGGCGGATTTCGTCTATCGCGCGCACATTGAGCGGGTCGCTCAGGGCCAGCGTGAGCGTGCTGCCGTCGAGTTGGAGGGGGATCACCTTGTGGTGTTTGAGGAGGCGCTCGGGGACGCTGTGGACCGCCGTGTCGCTGAACGCGTAGTCGCGCAGGTCCACAAAGGGGAGGCCCCATTGGCGCCCGAGGGCGCGCTGCTTGTGCTCGGGGGTGATGGCGCCGCTGCTCTCGAGCACCTCGCCGATGCGGCGGCCCGTGGCCCGGGCGATCTGGGCGGCGCGCTCGATCTGCTGTTCGCTCAGGTCGGTGAAGTCGCGCAGGGTCTCGCCGAGTCGGCGGCTGTCGCGGCGGACGATCTCGCTCACGGGGATGTGCTCTCCCAGGGGGGGACCTCGAGCAAAGGAGACGCAAGCAGCATGAGCGCCTGCCGCGGTGCCGTGGACGACACGTCCGCATCGCGGGGGTCCCTGTGAAACCTCCCGCAGGTCTGGAACCTGGGGGAGGCGGTCGGCGATCGAAGCCCTCCAGGGTCATGTACATTGCCTCCCGAAGTCATGGAGACCTCCAGGAGGGTGGAATGCTCGGGCTCTAGGAGCCTGTCCAAGAATCCCCGTGGGCTGCGTTGCCGGCGGCAGCGGGACGGATGCAAGGCGCGGCTCCGCAGGCGATGCTGCGGAGCGCATCGCTGAGGAGACGCAACGCGGCAGGCGCTCCGCTGCCGCCGCAACCCGAAGGGACGCCGCGACTTCTGGCCGCAGGCGTTGTCGCACGTCGTCAGCGATGCTCTCCGTTGCATCGCCTCCTCCGTGCTCCTAGCCTGCGGCCAGAATCGCGGGCGTCGCAGTCCCACGCGGATTCTTGGACAGGCTCCTAGCTCGACTTTCGCCAAAATGGAAGACGCCGAGAGCCCACGTGGTATGATGTATT
>DAOOIT010000084.1 GCA_035384565.1 Planctomycetota bacterium
CTATTTCGCTCCTTCGGAGCTCCCGCAGCCACCTACAATTCCGGCCCACACCCGGGGCCGGAGGCAATCGTCTCGTCGGGCATGGCCCCTGAGCCTGGCGCCCGCGCCACCACTTGTTGCCAGTGTCTTGGAGCTCAGACACGGCGCCGCCATACTCGCTCAGCCCTGCCGCCGCCCAGAGATGAGCAAGTATGGCGCTTTGGCGATCCGGGCAGCTCTACGGCCTTTCCACCCATACTTGCTCAATTTCCTCCCCCTCTAGTTTGAGCAAGTATGGCGCTTTGGCGATCCGGGCGGCTCGGCAGCTGTGCGGGGCAGTTCCGGCCAGGGCGCTGGACCGTCGCGCTTCCGCGCGAAAGCGCGACAATTCGCCGCGGGCTCGGGGGTGCCGGCACCATACCCCAGACCGCCGCTGAGGCGGCGGCGACGCCAAGTCGGACCTCCGCCAGCAGCGCCGACCGCTGCGGCGAGCGACCAGCAAGCTGCCCCCTCCCGCGTGTTCCCATGCGGTCTGAAGGGGAGCGCGGTCAACTCCTTCTTCTGTGAGCCGGCAGGCATTGGACCCCTCGGGAGAGGGAATGGTGGCCTCGCCTCAACCTCCCGCGGGTCTGGAGCCCGCGGGAGGTTCCTCACCGACGGCTTGGCGACGCATCCCTGCCGTCTCCGGTGCGCGGCTCAACACGCGTGCCGCGGGAGATGGGACGCTCAGGCAAGGCCGCAAGTTGCCAAACGGCAGAGGTGCATCGGGGCACCACGCCCACGCCGGGCTTGCCGAGCGGGTGGCGGCCCTGGCGGGGCTGCGGCCCTTGGCTCCGGAGTCACCCACATCGTGCGCCGATTCGCCAGCGCGCAAAGTGCTCCCGACGCCCCAGGCCGGCACGACCGAGCACGACGAGGGTGGGCCATTTCTGTAGGCAACCTCCATTGCGGATTGTCGTGGCGACAAGCGTCCCGCTTGTCGAACGGATAGAAAAAGGCGCAAGCGGGACGTTCGCGGCTACCTTCGCCCCGGGCTTTCCCCTGTTCCGGGGATTCCCGCAAGGGAAGCCGCCTACGCTTCCGGCCCGCACCGAGCACGACCCCGATCTTGACAATCGGGGCGGCGGCGTGGTAGTATCCAGTGAGGACGGCACAGCATGGTACGACTCAGCGAAGACGGCCACGAGTCCGGAGAGGTGGCTGAGTGGTCTAAAGCGACGGATTGCTAATCCGTTGTAGTGGTATTAAGCCGCTACCGAGGGTTCGAATCCCTCCCTCTCCGCCAGCAACACACGGGGCGATGGAGCCGCCCGGCTTCATCGCCCCGCGCATTCCCGCCGGCCCCCGGCGACAGCGCGAGCGCCCAACGTCAAGAGGCGGTTCCTTCCATGGCCATCGAGTGTCTGAGCAGCGGTATCCCGTCGCTGGATGAGGCCGTCCAAGGCCTTCGGCTGGGCGACAACGTGGTCTGGCAGGTGGACGATCTGTCGGACTACCTCTACTTCGTCGCGCCCTTCGCCCAGCACGCGCTGGCGGTGGGCTGCCGGCTCGTCTACGTGCGCTTCGCTCCGCACCCGCCCGTGCTCGCGCCGCGCCCGGGGCTCGAGACGGTGGAGGTGGACCCCTCCGTGGGCTTCGACGCCTTCAGCGCCAAGGTGCACCGCATCATCGAGGAGCGCGGCCGCGGCGTCTTCTATGTCTTCGACAACCTCTCGAGCCTGGTGGAGGAGTGGGCCACCGACGAGCAGCTCGCCAACTTCTTCCAGGTGACCTGCCCCTTCCTCTTCGAGCTGGACACGGTGACCTACTTCGCCCTGCTGCGCGGACGGCACAAGAACAGCGCCATCGCGCGCATCCGCGACACCACGCAGCTCCTCCTCGAGGTGTACCACGCGAAGGACGCGATGTACGTGCACCCGCTGAAGGTGTGGGACCGGTACTCGCCGCGCATGTTCCTGCCCCACCTGGTCACGCCCACGGCGTGGGTGCCGGTGTTCCAGAGCGGCGAAGCCGCCACGGTGCTGAGCACGGCCCGCCGCGAGCCGCTGGGCGCCCAGAGCGGCTTGATCGCCCCGTGGGATAGCGTGTACCGCCAGCTTGTGGAGTACTGCGAGCAGGCGCCGGCGGTGGACGAGTCGGCCCCCGAGGTGGCCGCCCTGCGCCAGGAACTGTGCCGCATGATGATCGGCAACCACCCCGAGTTCAACCGCCTGGCCGACCGCTACCTCACGGTGAGCGACCTGTTCGACGTGCGCAGCCGCATGATCGGCTCGGGCCGCATCGGCGGCAAGGCGGCCGGCATGATCCTCGCCCGCCGCATCCTGCTGCGCGAGAAGGGCGACGTGGATTTCGCCCAGGTGCTGGAGCCCCACGACTCCTTCTACATCGGCTCGGACGTCTTCTTCACCTTCCTGGTGAACAACAACCTCTTCCGCCTGCGGTTGAAGCTCTCCAGCAACGCGCGCACCACGGCCGCCGAGTTCGAGGAGGTCGAGCAGCGCTTCCTCGCCGGCACCTTCCCCGCGCGCACGATGGAGCAGTTCCGCGAGATGCTCGACTACTTCGGCCAGGCGCCCATCATCGTCCGCTCGAGCAGCCTGCTCGAGGACAGCTTCGGCAACGCCTTCGCCGGCAAGTACCGCAGCGAGTACTGCCCCAACCAGGGCGACCCCGACCAGCGCCTCGCCGCCTTCCTGCGCGCCGTGAAACTCGTCTACGCCAGCGCCCTCAACCCCGACGCCCTGTCGTATCGCCGCAAGCGCGGCCTGGGCGACCGCGACGAGCAGATGGCCATCCTCGTCCAGCGCGTCTCGGGCATGCCCTACGGCCGCTTCTTCTTCCCCAGCCTGGCCGGCGTGGCCTTCTCGCGCAACCTCTACGCCTGGAACGAGCGCATTGACCCCCGGCGCGGCCTCATCCGCCTCGTCTTCGGCCTCGGCACCCGCGCCGTGGACCGCGTGGGCGGCGACTACCCGCGGATGATCGCCGTCAGCCACCCCACGCTGCGGCCCGAGGTGGGCGCCCGCGTGGTGAAGTACTCCCAGCACAATGTGGACGTGCTGGACCTCTCGGCCAATGCCCTCGTCACCCTGCGCCTGGCCGACGTGTTGTCGCGCCCCGACTACCCCCACCTGCACCTCTACGTCTCCCTGCTCAGCGGCGGCCACACCTACGACACGGTGGGCACCCTCGTCGAGGCGGCCCCGGCCGACCTCGTGCTCACGTTCAACAAGCTCATCGCCCACACCGACTTCGTCAAGGTCATCGGCGAAATCCTCGCCATCCTCGAGCGCGTCTACGGCGGCCCCGTGGACACCGAGTTCACCGCCTCCGTGGCCTCCGGCAACCACGTGCGCGTGAACCTGCTCCAGTGCCGCCCCATGGTCGTGCCCGGCGCCGCGGCCGCCGAGGAAGTGCCCGAGGCCCTGCCCCCCGAGCGCGTGCTCTTCCGCACCGACCGGCTCATGAGCGGCGGCGTCGTGCGCGGCATCCGCCACATCGTCCACGTGGACCCGCAGCGCTATGCCGCGGCCGACCTCGACACCAAGCGCGCCCTGGGCCGTCTCATCGGCCGCATCAACAGCCACCCCCGCCTCGCCGAGGGCGAGGTGCTCCTGATGGGCCCCGGGCGCTGGGGCAGCAGCAACATCGAGCTCGGCGTCAACGTGGGCTACGCCGACATTGACCACGCGGCGGCCCTTGTCGAGCTGGCCTGCGAAGAGGCAGGCCACGTGCCCGAGGTGTCCTACGGCACCCACTTCTTCCAGGACCTCGTCGAGGACCAGGTCATCTACATGGCCGTGTACCCCAACGACCCCGCTGCGCAGTTCAACGCCGCGTTCTTCGCGCGGGCGGCGAACATCCTGCCCGAGCTGCTGCCCGGGGCCGCGGCCTACGCCTCGCTGGTGCGGGTGATTGACGTGGCGACGGCCGCGGGCGGGGCGCTGGCGCGTGTGGTGGCCAACGCCGAGACCCGCCAGGCCATCTGCTACCTTGGGTGAGAGGGGCGGCGGCTCAGGCCTTGTCGGGCGAAGGGCCCGCTCGGCCCTTGCTCGCGGGCTTCGGCCGCGGTGGCACGCGGTCGCCCTGGTACACGCGCAGCCGCGGCATGCGCTCGCGCGCCACATAGCGCAACAGGTCGGGCGGGTGCAACTCCCGAGCCCCCAACTGGTACAGCAGAAACAGGTAGAAGAGGAACAGCGTGTCGTCCTTCGACGCGTAGTAGCCCAGGCGCGAGTCCTGCGTCTGGATCGTGGGGCACCAGGTCGGCTGCCCGTCGCGGCCTGGCCCCTCGGCGAAGTGGTACACCAGGGCCTCGCCCAGCACGCACACCGCGTCCACCCGGTGTGCGCGGGGCACGCGCCGGTCCAGCAGGGCCAGCCCGGGCACGATGCACTTCTCGACGCTCGTCGTGTGGAGCGAGAAGACGGCGCCGAACAAGGGGGGATTCTCGGCGGGGCCGTGGAGGCGCCGGTGCCCCAGATGGCTGGCCACCACGGCCGAACGGTCGAGCGCCTTGGCCGAGCGCACCGCCCCTACGGCGTCGGCCAGCGACGTGCGGTTCAGGTTCGGCTTCATCTCGATCACCGCGTACACGCTCTCGGCCGCGAACACCCGCGAGGCCCCCGACTCCTGGAGCAGCGGCGCGTGGTGCGCGTCGTAGATCACCACATCGGCCTGCCGCGCGATCGCGCCCTTCGAGTCCACCACCTCGCCCCGGCTCACCCCATAGCGCGGCGGCAGGTGGGCCGCCAGAAAGTCAATCAGCACCTGCTCGTGCCGCAGGCCCTTCTCATAGGTGTGGCGCCCGCCGGCGAGATGCGCCTGGAACGTCGCCGCGAGCGCCCGACTGGCCGCGCGGAACTTCTCGCGCAGCGCCCCGCCTGTTCCCTGCCACAGCATCGCGCGTCTCCCAAGCCGGCCTCCCACGGGGCGGACCCTTCGCGCCACCGCGCGCGATGATAGCGGCCGCCGGCCGTGGCGTCAAGCCGGCTGCAGACCCCAAGGCTCACACACCGCCGCCGACCGACCGGGTCCTCGCGCTCTGGGCGGGGCCTCCGCGCCCCGCGCGCGGGCAGCAGGTGGACACTGTGGACATGGCGGACTCGGTGGACGAGAGGCCATGGCGGGCTGGCTGGGAGCGTCCACAGTGTCCCCGATGTCCACCCTGGCGCGAAGGTTGCTGGGAATGTAGCCAAGGAGTCAGGAGGGCCTGTAACCGCGGATCACGCAGATGCCGCGGATGGAACGGCGGGCAACCGGGCACTCGGGCGCGGCGCGCCGGGAAGGCCGCCTCAAAGCGGAACCACCTGCTGCGGGAGTGGCCAGTGTGGGCTGCCCCCACTCTGATGAGGTCCCTGGCATGTAGTTCCGCCTTCAGGCGGTCTTCTCTTGAGGTGGCTGCATGCGGCCCGTGCGCCCCAGCGCATGCGACGGCCCTCTCGTCCCTGCGCCCTGCGTGGGGAGGCAACGCGGGACGCTCCGCGTCCATTCCTCGCCGCGGAGCGGCGGAGGCGTCATCCCCATGCAGAGCGTAGGGACGAGAGGAGCCGTCCGAACCGCTGCCCGAGCCGCTGGTGGGCTCACGGCCGGGTGTTGTCATCGCCCTGAATCAGATGACAAACGGCTACGACCCCGACGGCCTGGTGCACCAGGACCAGGCAGGGATCGGGCTCCTCCCTGTTCGCATCCGCCACCAGGAGGGGCAAAGCGAGGAAATCCACCATCCACCCGACTCCGAAAACGCCTGCCGTCAGCAGGTACAACACTCCCGAGCCATGCTTCCCACAATAGAAGCGGTGCGCCCCGAAGATGCCGAAGAGCATCCAGAGAAGAAGCGCTACCAGATAGGATCGCCTCACGGCCTTCCTCCTGACCACGGTTTGCGACGCCGATGCCAGTCCGGCGGCAGGGCTATCGAGCACGCTGCACCTGCATAGTGCCACATCCCCGCGGACAGAAGGTGTCCACCCGCCCCAGTACGGATTGCGTGGTCGCACTCCCTACTCGTCGAAGAGGAAGGCAAGCTCCTGCCGGAACTGGCTGCGGAGGTCCTCCTTGAACGCGGCAACGGCTGCGTCCCTGACATCGGACCTCTCTATGCTTTCGAGCCAAGAGGCCACCTCGCCCCAGAAGGTACCCTTCAGTGCCAGCAGGAGTTCCGAGTCTGGAGTTCGATACTCGCGGTTCTCCTGGATGAAGTACGGTGGGCGCGCATGGCCGTCGTAGGTCGAGGAGTACAACTTTGGGAAGGGATAGCGCCTGATGAACTCCTCGTAAAGACCGCGGTTCGCGTCGCACCCTTTCACCTTACCCTCAACGAGAACGTGCCACATCACCTGATCGATCCAGACTGCCCAGAACAGGGCGCCAGCGAACTCAGCCTGGCTTCCCAGAGGCTCTCGCTGCAAGACCACGTTCCAGTCGTGCTGGCAGAGTCCGTCGAAGCTGCCCACCTTGCACTGCCTTGGCGCATCCAAGGGTAGGCGTATGCGTCGGCACCACTCTAGCACTGATTCGGATGGGTAGGACATGCCTCTCTCTCCTTTACCTCGTGCCCAAGCAGTGTCCCGTACGGGTGGCTGGGCGACGCGCCATGGAGGAACACTCATTGCTGCTGATACAGCGCGGCAAGGAAGGAATCCCACCTCCTGGCCACGGTACCGTCGAGAACAAGCGGGTGCGTCTCCAAGAAGGTGGTAGTGAGTTGCCCGATGGCGGTGGCGATTTGCCTGCGGGCGGCGTCTGGCGCCCCGAGAACCTGCCCCAGGTCAGCCAGGGCCGCACCAAACTGGACCGCCTCGACTTGCGCGCGCCTGTACATATCCATCGTGGCCGCGTCGTTCACGACAGACCGCGCTGGTGGCCACCACAAGAGAAGGATGGGCCTTGTCAGTAGCACTTCCTGATTCTCGCTGGGCCGCGCAGATACTTGAGCGCCCTCGGCGAGGTTCGTGACGACGTGATTGAAGGCGACCCCGAATGACGGCAGGTCGGCCCTCTGCAACTTCATCTCGACTGGCCTGTAAGTCTCGCCTTCCCGAACGACCGCGTCGAGTTTCGCCTGTCGGCTCTCCAGGCCGGGGACAGTGACCTCCTCAGCGATGATCTCGAGGCCCCGTACCTTCGTCAGGTAGAGCTTCCCCAATTCCTGGCCGACCACACCTTTCAACTGCTGGTAGATGTCCATATTCAGGCGTCTCCTGTGTCTCGCTCAATCATGGCCATGTTGTGCGCCGCACGCGCACTGCTCCGCGATCCCCACGGCTTCGTCCGCGAGAAGAGACCGTAGACTTGGGGGCACCAACACTCTCGCCCGGCTCCCCCAGCTCAACACCCACCACGCGACCTCATCGAGATTAGCGATGGTCATCTCCAAGATGACGCTGCCATCCTTTCTATGCGTCAGCTTCTGAGTCGGATGCCAGACGCGCTCGGCGATGAGCCGGGCGGCGATGTCGAAGAACTGGATTCGGACCTTGTGGCGTTCGCTCGTCTCTACGGTCTGGAAGATGCCGCCGAGGTACTCGTCGGGGCGGAAATCGTCTCGGACAACGAAATGCTCGTCCAGCGGCCTCAATGCCCGAATGCGGGCAAGGCTGAAGATGGGAACGTAGCCGCTCACGTGGTCGTGAGCAACGAGATACCAGTCCCCGCGGTAGCAGCGGAGAAGATAGGGGTCTACGTCGCGGTCGGTCGTCTTGTCCCTGCCAACCGCGTAGTAGGTCATTCGGACGGTGCGCTTCTCGCGGATTGCACGTGCCAGTAACTCCCAGTGCTCTGGGTTGATCGGCGCCACCGGGCCAAGGGTGATTCGAAAGCTGTCGGCCAGCCCGCGCGGGTCAACCGAGATCTCCTCGGGCAGCCGGGCGACGAGCTTGTCCACAACGCCCTTGAGATAGCCCTCCAGCGGCGTGCCCTTGTAGGCGCTGACGGCCATCTGGACAACGACAAGACCCAGAAGCTCACCTTCCGTGAGGTGAATGCCTGGAAGAGACCAGCTTGGCTCGGCGTAATGGTAGCCTCTGCGGGCGGGGTCATACTCGATGGGCGCACCGAGGGCGTCCCTCATGAATTCGATGTTCCGTCGGATGGTGCGGTCGCTCAGCTCCAGCTCGCGAGCGATGGACTTGGAGCTTGGGAAGCCGCCACGACGGATCTGCTGGTCAATGAGGAGGATGTGGTGGAAGTGCGAGCGGTACTTGGAGTAGGCAGGCAAGAGATGACCCCCTACGTTCGGCTCAAGCACGCACATTGTATGGCTCCGTCGGACGGCGATCAAGCGAGTCCGCTCTTGCTGCCCTGACGCTCCATAGCTTCTGGGGCTCAGTTCTGGCCCGGCCGGAACCCGATAGGGCCGGGGACATCAGGGGACGTGGGCTGATCGAGCACAGGAAGCTCGACGGGCGACACCACGGCGCTGGGGTCGAGGCCGTTCTCGATGGCCCGCTGAAGGCAGCGGATGGTCTGCTCCTGGACTTCCGCGATGGTGCGGCAGGACGTGGTCTCCTGGTCAATCTCATCGTAGAAGGCGCCATTGATTCCTCTCGCGGAGAGGAATGCTCGCAGGTAGCGGCGCCGGATGTCGTCGGTGATCTCGGGCACCTCGATGACACAGTCGAAGCGGCTGGGCCGGTCCCTGAGGGCAGGCTCGATGGCCTCCAGGTCATTGGTCGTCGCGACCACCACGATGCCCTCGTTCTCCCTGAGGCCGTCGAGCTGGTTCATCAGTTCGCCGAGCATGATGCTCTCGAAGGTTGCCTGCCTCGATCTCCTTGGGGCGGCAAGGTCCAAGTCCTCGAAGAAGATAAGCGTCGGGCTGAGGTCGCGGGCCATGTCGAACACGCTGCTGATGCCGCTGGGGTTGAACGGGGAACTCA
The DNA here is from genome assembly GCA_035384565.1 of Planctomycetota bacterium. Taxonomy (NCBI): domain Bacteria; kingdom Pseudomonadati; phylum Planctomycetota; species Planctomycetota bacterium. Next base: position 8,859 of record DAOOIT010000084.1, read on the forward strand.
CCCCCTGGCCGGGCCGCACCCAGATGAAGGTGTGTTGGAGCTGGCTGCAGAGGACCTTGCCGATGAGGGTCTTCCCCGTGCCGGGCCTGCCGTGGAGGAGGACCCCGCGACGGGTGGGAAGCTTGAACTCGCGGTAGAGGTCGAGCTTGTCAAGAAAGCCCTGGGTGTTGCGGCGGATGATCCCGAGCAGCTTCGGGTCGGCGAAGACGCAGTCCCAGGAGTAGGCGTGCTCCTGGCGGATGAAGCCGCCAAAGGCGTCGAGCCTGTGGCCTTTCAGGGATCTGTCACGCAAGACCTGCGCCTCGATCTCCTCCATCATCTTGAACGCGATGTCCTGGGCCGCGGTGGGCGCGGTGAGCTGGAGGATGCTCTTGGTGCGATCCTCGCGCTCGGGCATGTCGACGGTGATGTAGGCGGCGATCTCGTGGCCGTCCGGGTGAGAGAAGGCGAGGCAAGCAGTGTCGTAGGCGACGCGCTTCTCGGTGGGGCTGGCCTCGATGTGACAGTACCTGGGCGGCGGAATGCCATCAGCGCCGTCCTGGCCGAGGACGCGGCAGTTCCAGCCAGCGAAGGCGCGGGCCAGTGTCTCCTGGGCGATGAGGTGTTTGTAGCGCGGGAAGCCAGCCCAGATGTGGACGAGCGGTGTCCCAGGGGGGAAGGCAGCCTCAAGGACTGTGCCGCCCTGCTCCTTGCGCGCGCTCCAGGCTCGGGCAAGTAGCTTCTCGAATGCCCAGGCGGGGAGGAGACAGACAGGTTCGTTGCGGAGATCGGCCTCGGACCTCTGTGCTGCGCCTGTTCGGGGGCTCGACCTGCGAAGTGGCATGGCGATCATCTCCGTGAGGATGGGACGCTCACCGCGCAGGGAATTGTACCAGGCGACTGTGGACAGAAGGTGTCCGCAGCGCGAAGTTCGCCGGCCAGCGTTGGACCGCGGCCGCCCTCCACGTCGTGGCCCTTGAGGCCGCGCTGATTGGACCGGCCACGCTCTTCTTTCTCGTTGCGAAGCTCCCGCTTCGCAGCGCGCATCACGCGGCTCCCGTCGCGATCCCGTCGAAGCAGGAGCTTCGGCCTGTGCGTCGTGAAGCCGGAACTTCGCGACGATGGGCCATTCCCTTCTCTCGTCCCTACGCTCCGCGTCCATTCCTCGCTGCGGAGCGGCGGCAGCATCGTCCCCACGCAGAGCGTAGGGACGAGAGGAAATGCCTGCGCCCGCGCCACCCAAAGCGGCGCTACACGCGGCACTCCGACAGGCTCACGCATTCCTTTCGTCTGTCGCGGTGTGGCCGGACGAGCTGTAGGGGCAGGCCCCCGTGCCTGCCCCCTGTCCGGAGGCCGTCGCGCCATCTTGGGCGGGCACAGGGGCCCGCCCCTACGGACCTCTCATGCCATGTATGGCCGCCGGAAGGCGGGGCCACGCGCGGGGGGAGGGGGGCACGTGTGGGCGCTGCCAGGCATGAGAAACGCTGGTGCCCGAGGGTCGGGCACCAGCGTTCTTGGGTTGGACATCAGCCTGTCGCGATGGCTCAAACCCAGCCGCGGAGGCGGACGGCCTCGGCGACGCGCTGGACGGCGACGGCGTAGGCCGCGAGGCGCATGTGGGCGTTGTGCCGCTTGGAGGTGGTGAGGACGGCGTGATAGGCGTCGGTCATCTTGGCGTCGAGCATCTCGTGAACCTGCTTCTCGGGCCAGTAGTAGTGGTTGAAGTTCTGGACCATTTCGAAGTAGCTCACGGTGACGCCGCCGGCATTGCACAGGAAGTCGGGGATGACGTGCACGCCCTTCATGTAGAGAATCTTGTCGGCCTCGGGCGTGGTGGGGCCGTTGGCCGCCTCGGCCACGATCTTGGCCTTGACGCGGCCGGCGTTCCTGCCGGTGATGACGTTCTCGATGGCCGAGGGCCAGAGGATGTCGACGTCCAGCTCCAGAATCTCCTCGTTCGTGATGGCTTGGGTGCCCGGGAGGCCCGCGACGGAGCCGGTTCTGTTCTTGTGTTCGAGGGCGGCGCGGGGGTCAATGCCCTTGGGGTTGAGGATGCCGCCCCGGGTGTCGCTGATGGCGACGATCTTGGCGCCGAAGAGCTCCTTGCCCAGGATGGCGGCGAAGGAGCCCGCGTTGCCGTAGCCCTGGATGGCGACGGTGGCCTTGGCGAGGTCAATGCCCAACTCCTTGGCGGCCTCGCGCACGCAGTACCAGCCGCCGCGGGCCGTGGCGTCGCCGCGGCCGGCCGAACCGCCCAGGGCCAGGGGCTTGCCGGTGATGACGCCGAAGGCGTTGTGGCCGATGAGCTTGGAGTACTCGTCCATCATCCAGGCCATGATCTGCGGAGTGGTGTAGACGTCGGGGGCGGGAACGTCCTTCTCGGGGCCCAGGATGCGGCCGACGGCCTCCACGTAGGCGCGGCTGAGGCGCTCGAGCTCCGTGGTGGACATCTCCTTGGGGTTGCAGATGACGCCGCCCTTGCCGCCGCCGAGCGGAATGTCCACCACCGAGCACTTCCAGGTCATCCAGGCCGCCAGGGCGCGCACGGTGTCAATCGTCTCGTCAGGGTGGAACCGGATGCCGCCCTTGGTCGGTCCGCGAGAGTCGTTGTACTGCACACGGAAGCCTTGGAAGACCTTCACCGAGCCATCGTCCATCTTGACGGGGAGGCTGACGTGGAGCTCGCGCATGGGGACGCGCAGGAAGGCGCGCATGGCCGGCTCGAGCCCCAGCAGATCGGCGGCCTCGTCGAACTGCTGCTGGGCGATGGCGAACGGGTTCGTGGTGCTCATGAAGCCAGGGTCCTTTCTGGAAATGAGCCCAAACGCCGCCCCGCGTGCAGGCTTGCGGGGAAAGCCCGTGCCGCGCCAATGCGGCAAGCGTTGCCGTATTATAGGCCGACCTGCCGAAAAAGTCAAGCAGAATCTGCCGAGGCCCTCTATCATGCTTTCCCCTGGCCGCCGCTTGGCGGAACCGCACAAGAGGAGCAAAGTCGCCGCCAGAAAGCATCCGAAAACCGGCATTATTGCCGTTTATGGCCAGGAGCCGCCTGTGCCTGCTCAGTGGTGCCATGACATCGGCCACACAACCCCCGGCCCGTGGTGCAGCCGTAGGCGCCGCAAATTAAACGGCAATATTGCCGATTTTGGGTTGACTCTTGTCGGCCGTTTCTGTATCCTTCGATGGTGAGCCCAGGGGCGACTCGAGGAGCATGCTGATGGACTGGAAGCAGGACCCGAAGGCGCGGAAGCGGGTGGTCAGCATCCTGCGGGCGTTGCAGCAGGCGCGCAAGCCGCTGGGCGCGAGCCGCCTGGCGCGCGACCTCGAGGCTCTGGGCACCGACATGAGCCAGCGCACGGTGCGGTACTATCTGGCGATGATGGACAACGCGGGCCTGACGCGGAGTTGCGGGAAGAGGGGCCGCGAGATCACCCCGGTCGGCGAGCAGGAGCTGGCCAACTCCTTCGTGGTGGAGAAGGTGGGCCTGGTTGCGGCGAAGGTGGACGAACTGGCCTACCAGATGACCTTCCAACTGCGTCGTGCCCGCGGCACGGTCATCCTCAACGTGTCCACGGTGCCCGCCTCGCGCATGGAGGAGGCGGCGCACGAGATGGCGGCCGTGTTCGAGGCCGGGCTGAGCATGGGCCGCTGCGTGGTGCTCGCGGGGCCGGGGGAGATGATCGGGCGGTTCCGCGTGCCCGACGACTCGTGCGCCGTGGGCACCGTGTGCAGCGTCACCGTCAACGGCGTTCTCCTGGCGGCGGGGGTGCCCACGGTGTCGCGCTTCGGCGGCCTGCTCGAGGTGGCCGACGGCCAGCCGGTGCGCTTCACCGAGATGATCTACTACGAGGGCTCGAGCCTCGACCCGCTCGAGATCTTCATCAGCGGGCACATGACGCGGGTGCGCGAGGCTGCGCGCACGGGCCGCGGGCTCATCGGCGCCAGCTTTCGGGAGATTCCCGCCGTCGCCGTGCCCCGGGTGCGCAAGATCGCCGACCGCCTGGCGCAGGCCGGCCTCGGCGGCGTGCTGGCGATCGGCAAGCCCAGCCGCCCGTTGCTCGACGTGCCCGTGCACGAGGGGCGCGCCGGCCTGATCGTTGTGGGGGGCCTGAACCCGTTGGCCGCGGTTGAGGAGAGCGGCATCCCCACCCGCAACAAGGCGCTCACGGGAATGTTCGAGTTCGAGAGGCTCGTGCCGTACACCGAGCTGGGCTCGCGCGTCACGCGGGCCCCGGCGTTGGCGGAGGGCGCCCAGTGAGCGACGCGCGCGAGGCCTGCGGCATCTTCGGCATCTACGGCTACGACGGCGCGGCGCGCCAGGCCTATCTCGGCCTCTACTCGCTCCAGCACCGCGGCGAGGAGAGCGCCGGCATCGCGGTCTCCGACGATCGCGAGATGCGCTCGAAGCGCGGCATGGGCCACCTGGACGAGGTGGTCAAGCCCGACGACCTCGAGCGTCTGCTCGGCCACATGGCCATCGGCCACGTGCGATACTCCACCACCGGCTCGCCCAAGCCGCAGAACGTCCAGCCCCTCGTCATCGAGTACTCCAAGGGCCTCATCGCCGTGGCCCACAACGGCACCCTGACCAATGCCCGTGCGCTGCGCCGATACTACGAGGGCCGCGGCTCCATCTTCCAGACCTCGACCGACAGCGAGATCATTGTCCACCTGCTCGCCGACCCGGACCACCTGGGCCGGCCCGACCACCTCGAGCACTGCCTCGCGCACCTCGAGGGCGCCTTCTCGCTGCTGCTGATGACCAAGAACCAACTCATCATCGCGCGCGACCGCCACGGCTTCCGCCCCCTCTCGCTCGGCGAGGTGCGCTGCTCGCCGGTCGTCGCCAGCGAAACCTGCGCCTTCGACCTCGTGGGCGCGCGCTACATCCGCGACATCGAGCCGGGCGAGGTGGTCGTCGTGGACGAGCGCGGCCTCACGAGCCACCGCTTCGTGCCGCCCGAGCAGGTCAAGGTCGCCCACTGCATCTTCGAGCACGTCTACTTCGCCCGGCCCGACAGCCGCGTGTTCGGCGACACCTGCCACCTGGTGCGTCAGCGCCTGGGCGCGCGCCTCGCCGCCGAGCACCCGGTCGAGGCCGACGTTGTCACCGCCGTGCCCGACTCCGGCATCCCCGCCGCCCTCGGCTATGCCCGGGCCAGCGGCATCCCGTTCGACTACGGCTACATCCGCAACCACTACGTCGGCCGCACGTTCATCCAGCCCGCCGAGAGCCGCCGCGGCTTCGGCGTGCGCATCAAGCTCAACGCCATCGCCGACGTGGTGCGCGGCAAGCGGGTCGTGGTGGTGGACGACTCGATCGTGCGCGGCACCACCTCGCGCACGCGGCTGGGCATGCTGCGCGAGGCGGGGGCCAAGGAGATTCACCTGCGCATCTCCAGCCCGCCCATCGGCCATCCCTGCTACTTCGGCATTGATTTTCCGACGTCCAAGGAACTGGCCGCCAGCGGGCGCACGCTGCCGCAGATTCGCGATTTCGTGGGCGCCGACACCCTCGGCTACCTCAGCGTCGAGGGCCTCCTCTCAGCCATCTCCCAACCGCCCGGAAACTATTGCACCGCCTGCTTCACGGGCGACTACCCCTGCGAGATCACCGAGGCGGTGGACAAGCTGGGCATGGAGTGCCGATGAGGAGAAGACCAGTCGGCAGGAGGCAGCCGGCACGAGGCAGCCGGCACGAGGCAGTGTGGCAGCGTCCCGGCTTACAGGCTCTTGCTGCCGGCCGCTGTCTGCCTACTGCCGACCATGCGAAGGACAGAGAGAGCGCAAGGAATGACCCAGGCCGCTGAAGCCCTGATTGCCCTCGAAGACGGCCGCCTCTTCCCCGGCCGCTCCTTCGGCGCGCCCGGCACGCGCTGCGGCGAGGTGGTCTTCAACACCTCCATGACCGGCTACCAGGAAATCCTCACCGACCCCTCCTACGCCGGCCAGATCGTCACGATGACCTATCCTCAGATCGGCAACTACGGGGTGAACCCCGACGACGTCGAGTCGGGCCGCATCCAGGTCGAGGGGCTCGTCGTCAAAGAGGCCTGCCGCATCCCCAGCAACTGGCGGTCGCGCCAGTCGCTCCCCGACTACCTGGCGGCCCAGGGCGTCATCGGCATCGAGGGGGTGGACACGCGCGCCCTCACCCTGCACATTCGCACGGCGGGGGCCATGAAGGCCGCCATCTCGACGGAGGGCCGCTCGGTTGAGGAACTGGTCGCGATGGCCCGCGCCTGGCCCGGCCTCGTGGGGCGCGACATGGTGGAACGCGTGACGTGCCACGAGGCATACGGCTGGGGGGCAGCGAGTGTGGAGTGTGGAGTGCGGAGTGCGGAGCGTCAGTCTGAAATCGCAAGTCCGCGCTTCCATGTGGTCGCCTACGACTTCGGGGCCAAGCACAACATCCTGCGTCTCCTCGCCGCCAGCGGCTGCCGCATCACCGTGGTGCCCGCCTACACTCCGGCCGCCGAAGCGCTGGCCCTGCGCCCCGACGGCATTCTGCTCTCCAACGGCCCCGGCGACCCCGCGGCCCTCACGCGCATCATCCCGGAGGTCCAACGCCTCGTGGGCAAGGCGCCTATCTTCGGCATCTGCCTGGGGCATCAGCTCCTCGGCCTCGCCCTCGGCGGCAGGACCTTCAAGCTCAAGTTCGGTCACCGCGGCGCCAATCAGCCCGTCCGCGAACTGGCCACCGGCCGCGTGGACATCACGAGCCAGAACCACGGCTTCTGCGTGGACATTGATTCGATGCCCCAGGACGAGGTGGAACTGACCCACGTGAACCTCGACGACGGCACCCTCGAGGGCTTCCGCCACCGGCGACTACCGCTCTTCGCCGTGCAGTACCACCCCGAGGCATCGCCCGGCCCGCACGACGCGAGCCATCTGTTCAAGCGGTTTGTGGACTTGATGGAGAAGGAAACCACAAGCCGCAAGCTGCAAACCACAAGCCAGCCGCCCTGAGCCTGGAGCCTTGAAGCTTACGGCCCACCCTGTTGCGGGTTGGGCATTGGGCGAAGCAAGGAACTGAGAGAGGAAGAATTGAGCCACGACACGATCTTGATCCTCGACTTCGGCTCCCAATACAGCCAGCTCATCGCGCGGCGGGTGCGCGAGCACCACGTCTACTGCCGCCTCGAGCCGTGCAACGTGCCGTTCGAGCGCATCCGCGCGCTGCGCCCCAAAGGCATCATCCTGTCGGGCGGCCCCTCGAGCGTGTGGGCGCCGGGCGCGCCCGCGTGCGATCCCGGCGTGCTCGAGCTGGGCGCGCCCGTGTTGGGCATCTGCTATGGCATGCAGCTCCTGGCCCAGATGGCGGGGGGGCGCGTCGAAGGCGGCCACGCCGGCGAATACGGCCCGGCCACAATCGAGGTGCTCCGGCCGGGCGGTTTCTTTGCCGGCTGCGAGGCGACGGAGAAAGTGTGGATGAGCCACGGCGACCGAGTGGTCGCGCTGCCCGCGGGCGCCACGGTCACCGCGCGCACGCCCACGGTCGAGGTCGCCGCCTTCGCCGACCCGGCCCGCCGTATCTACGCCGTGCAGTTCCACCCCGAGGTGAGCCACACGCCCCGGGGCGGCCGCATGCTCCACAACTTCCTCTTCGACATCTGCGGCTGCCGCGGCGACTGGACCATGGCCTCCTTCATCACGGAGGCCGTGGCCGACATCAAGCAGCGCGTGGGCGCCGACCGTGTGGTGTGCGGCCTGAGCGGCGGCGTGGACTCGACGGTGGTGGCCACGCTCATCCACCGGGCCATCGGCGATCAACTCACGTGCATCTTCGTGGACAACGGGCTGCTGCGCGCCGGCGAGGCCGAGGAGGTGGTGCGGATGGCCCGCGACCTCATCGGCCTGAAGGTGGACGCGGTGGACGCGAGCGCCCGGTTCCTGCGACGTCTGGCCGGCGTGACCGACCCCGAGGAGAAGCGCCTGGCCATCGGCGACGAGTTCGTGCGCGTGTTCACCGAGGAGGCCGAGCGGATCGGCGGCGCGCGCTTCCTGGCCCAGGGCACGCTGTTCCCCGACCTCATCGAGAGCAAGTCGGCCTTCGGCGGCCCCTCGGCCCGCATCAAGAGCCACCACAACGTCGGCGGCATGCCCGCCTGGAGCCAATTCACCCTCATCGAGCCGCTGCGCGAGCTGTTCAAGGACGAGGTGCGCGAGCTTGGCAAGGAACTGGGCCTCCCCCGCGGCATCCTGCATCGTCAGCCCTTTCCCGGCCCGGGTCTGGCGGTGCGCGTCGTGGGGGAGGTCACCCCCTCGGGCCTCAAAATCCTGCGCGAGGCCGACGCCATCGTGCAGGACGAGATGCGCAAGTGGGAGCACTATGGCACCATCTGGCAGTCGTTCGCCGTGCTGCTGCCCGTGAAGTCGGTGGGCGTGATGGGCGACGCGCGCACGTACGACTTCGCCGTGGCCATTCGCGTGGTCACGAGCCGCGACGGCATGACCGCCGACTGGGCGCGCCTGCCCGACGACCTGCTGGCCTGGCTCTCCACCCGCATCATCAACGAGGTGGACGGCGTGAACCGCGTGCTCTACGACATCAGCTCGAAGCCGCCGAGCACGATTGAGTGGGAGTGAAGCCCGTGATGCGTGATACGTGAGAAGAGGAAGCCGAAGAGCGGGCGACCGTGTTTGCCTTCTCCTCTCACGCGTCACGCATCACGTTTCCCAACCCGCGGGGCCTGAGCGTGATAGCGATTGTTGACTACGGCCTGGGCAACCTGAAGAGCGTGAAGAGCGCGTGCGACCGCCTCGGCGTCGAGGCCGCCGTCACCTCCGACGCCGCGGCCATTCTGGGGGCCGACGGGGTGATCTTCCCCGGCGTCGGAGCCTTCCAGAGGGCCATGCAGAACCTGGGCACGCTGGGGCTGGTCGAACCGCTGCGGCAGGTGGCCGCCTCGGGCACGCCGTTCCTCGGCATCTGCCTGGGGCTTCAACTCCTCTTCGCCGAAAGCTCCGAGCACGGCCAGCATGAGGGGCTGGGCATCATCCCCGGCAGAGTCGTGCGCTTCGAGGCCGGCGACCTCAAGGTGCCGCACATGGGCTGGAACCAGGTGCGGCAGGAGCGCCCATCGCCGCTCTTCGAGGGCATTCGCGACGAGACGTTCTTCTACTTCGCCCATTCGTACTACGCGCAGCCGGCCGATTCGGCCGTCGTCATCGGCTCGACCCAGTACGGCGTGCGCTACGCCTCGGCCGTGCGGCAGGGCAGCGTGTTCGCCACCCAGTTCCACCCCGAGAAATCGGGGCCGACGGGGCTGAGGATGCTGGAGAATTTCTGCGGGTTGTGTGCGAAGCTCTAGGGGGATGAATGGATGATTGGATGGCTGGATGAAGGGAAGAGGGAGCGAGTGTGTTCCTTCTGTCATTCATCCATTCGTCCACCCATCCATTCATCCTCCTGCGGGACCAGGAGGGGCCGCGAGTAAGTCATGGTCGCCAAACGCATCATCCCCTGCCTCGACGTGAAGAACGGCCGCGTGGTGAAGGGCAGGTCGTTCGTGAGCCTGCGCGACGCGGGCGACCCGGTCGAGTGCGGCCGGGCCTACAGCGACGCGGGGGCCGACGAGCTGGTGTTCCTCGACATCACGGCGACCCTCGAGGCCCGCAAGACCATTCGCGAGCTGGTCAGCCGCGTGGCCGAGCAGGTCTTCATCCCGTTCACCGTCGGCGGCGGCATCCGCGGGCTCGACGACATCCGCGCGCTCCTCAAAGCCGGGGCCGACAAGGTCTCGATCAACACCGCCGCCGTGCGCGACAAGCACCTCATCCGCGAGGGCGCCGAGGCCTTCGGCGCCCAGTGCATCGTCGTGGCCGTGGACGCCAAGCGCACAGGGCGGGGCTGGGAAGTGTATGTGGATGCCGGCCACACGCCCACTGGCCTCGACGCCTTGGCCTGGGTGCGCGAGGCCGAGGAGCTGGGCGCCGGCGAAATCCTGCTGACTTCGATTGACGCCGACGGCCACACGGCCGGCTACGATGTCGAGCTGACCGCCCGAGTGAGCGAGGCCGTGGCCATCCCTGTCATCGCCTCGGGCGGAGCCGGCGGCCCCGAGGACATGCGGCGCGTGCTCACCGACGGCCGGGCCGACGCGGCGCTGGCCGCCTCCATTTTCCACTATGGCCAGTACTCCATTGCCCAGGTCAAGGAGTACCTGCGGGAACACGGTGTCCATGTGCGAGAGTAGCTGCAAGCCACAAGCTCAGGACAAGAGCCCCTGGTCTCAGGCTTGCCGCTTGCGGCTTGTGGCTTGAAGCTCCTTCGGGGATTGCCCTTGCCCAAACGCACTGACCTGAAGAAGATCCTGATCATCGGCGCCGGGCCGATCGTGATCGGCCAGGCCTGCGAGTTCGACTACTCGGGCTCCCAGGCCTGCAAAGCCCTCCGCGAGGAGGGCTATCGCGTGGTCCTGGTGAACTCGAACCCCGCGACGATCATGACCGACCCCGAGATGGCCGACGCGACCTACGTGGAGCCGATCACGCCCGACGTGGTGGAGCAGATCATCGCGCAGGAGCGCCCCGACGCGCTCATTCCCACGCTGGGCGGGCAGACGGCGCTGAACGTGGCCTCGGTGCTCGCCCAGCGCGGCGTGCCCGAGAAGTACGGCGTCGAGGTCATCGGCGCCAGCCCCGCGGCCATCCGCAAGGCCGAGTCGCGCCAGGAGTTCCGAGCGGCTATGGCGGCCATCGGCCTGGAGTGCGCGCGCAGCGGCATCGCGCGCAGCCTGCCCGAGGCCCAGGCCATCGCCCAGGAGATCGGCTACCCCGTCATCATCCGCCCCGGCTACACCCTCGGCGGCGCCGGCGGCGGCGTGGCCTATCATCCCGAGGAACTCGCCGAAATCGCCGCCCGCGGCCTCGCCCTCAGCCTCATCGGCGAAGTGCTCATCGAGGAGTCGCTCCTCGGCTGGAAGGAGTTCGAACTCGAGGTGATGCGCGACCACCGCGACTGCGTGGTCATCATCTGCTCCATCGAGAACCTGGACCCGATGGGCGTGCACACGGGCGACTCGATCACCGTGGCCCCCGCGCAGACGCTCACCGACCGCGAGTACCAGGCGATGCGCGACGCCTCCATCGCCATCATCCGCGAGATCGGGGTGGACACGGGCGGCTCGAACATCCAGTTCGCCGTCAAGCCCGACACGGGGCGCATGGTGGTCATCGAGATGAACCCGCGGGTCTCGCGCTCGTCGGCCCTGGCCAGCAAGGCCACCGGCTTCCCCATCGCCAAGATCGCCACCAAGCTGGCCGTGGGCTACACGCTGGACGAGTTGCCGAACGACATCACGCGCGAGACCCCCGCGTCGTTCGAGCCGACGATTGACTACGTGGTCGTGAAAGTGCCGCGGTTCGCCTTCGAGAAGTTCCCGGCCGCCGACCCGACGCTGACGACCTCGATGAAGTCGGTGGGCGAGACGATGGCCATCGGCCGCACGTTCAAAGAGGCCCTGATGAAGGCCATCCGCGGCCTCGAGGCGCGTTTCGCCGCGGCGAGGGCCGACGACCCGGTGGCCATGCAGCATAACCTGCGCACCCCCACGGCCGACCGCCTGGCCTACGTGTTCGCCGCGCTGCGCGACGGCTGGAGCGTCGGCGAGGTGGCGCGGCTCACCCAGATTGACCCCTGGTTCCTCGAGCACATCCGCGAGATCGTGTCGGTCGAGCGCGAGGTCGCGGCCTGCGGCTCTCTCGAGCGCGTGCCAACGCCCCTCCTGCGGCGGGCCAAGGAGGTCGGCCTCTCCGACCACCGGATCGGCGAGATGCTGGGCAAGACGCCCGAGCGGCAGGTGCGCGGCCGCCGCCTCGCCGCGGGCATCGTGCCAGCCATCAAGCTCATTGACACCTGCGCCGCCGAGTTCGCCGCCGCCACGCCCTACTTCTACTCGACCTATGACGCCGAGAATGAGGCGCGCCCCGCCACCGACCGCCCCAAGGTCGTCATCATCGGCAGCGGCCCCAACCGCATCGGCCAGGGCATCGAGTTCGACTACTGCTGCGTCCACG